>NZ_MIIZ01000685.1:0-4709 GCF_001743005.1 Shigella sp. FC1967
AAAATGTCAGAAATGCCACTACATAAGCGTATCTGGCAAATGCCCTGAATGTGGAGTTGAACATGACCGAGATATCAATGCGGCAATCAATATCCGACACAAGGGCATATTGGAATTACAAGCGGCGGGACGCGTCGTTTCAGCCCATGGAGACCCGCGTAAATCCGTCGTACAGAGGGTTGCGGTCTGAGAAGTGGGAAGCCTCGCCGTTTACGGCGGGGAGCAGTCACGTAGTTTTTTATTAGGTGTTGCAGCATTAGGTCTTGATGCCGTTCCAATGGAAGGTATGGATTTCGCTATCCTTGATCACGAATTTTTATTGACAGAGCAAGGGTTAGAACCTATTGCAATGGTAGCGCTGGGATATCATACAGAAGATGATTTTAATGCGAATTTAGCTAAATCTCGTTTACCTGAAGAAGAGATCATCACTGAAATCTAATTGAGTACAGATTTTTGGGTGATAAGAAAAGCGGGCAATAAGCCCGCATGTTTGCCGATTACGCATTTTGTGGTGCTACAATCGATAGCGTGACGGTTTTTCTTTACGATCTTCATATTCTTGTCTCACTCATTCAGGTTAAGAAGAGTCAACGGATTATTTCTGCTTTTTTTTATTTGTGCTTTTGCTTTTATGCTAATATGAAAAAACTAAGATTTTTTGTTATTTATAGTGTTTAAATCTTAAAAAAGCCACATTAAATTAATCATAATTTTTTTAAATAAAATAAATGAGACAATGGGGCTGTTCTTATGCGAAATAGGCACTTTATCTGCTATCTAAGTGATTTTCGTTTTAAAGTTGAGGTGTCTAAAAAAAGGTATAGCGCAATTTATGGAAAAGTTGATTGAAATTTATGATTTCATTACATCAAAGCAGATATTTACCACAATATTTTTAGTTATTGTGTTGCTGGTGGTGTGGTTTCTCGCCAAAATGATTTTCCGCCGAATAGCCAAGCGTTTACTTTTTTTATTTACTGAGCTTTCAGATGAAGAAACCATAGAAGATATTGCTAAAAAGAGTGCATCTATTGTTGCCGTTACACTCGTTCTCTATATTAATCAGCTCCTACCGTCTTTTTCAGCTGAAATAAATATTATCTTTGAGACGGTTGCTCGCGCCTTTATTATCATCAATATTGCTTCATTACTGAATAACGCGCTTGATATCTTTAATATTAGGCATGCTAAAAAAGCGTGGCATCGGAATAATTCCATCAAAGGCTATATTGAAATTGCCAAAATTGTAGTCTGGATTATCTCTTTTATCTTAATCATTGCGTTATTTACTGAACAATCACCACTTATTATTATCTCAAGTTTTGGTGCTATTGCTGCGGTGTTGATGTTTGTTTTTCAGCATACACTTATCTCTTTTGTCGCCAATATTCTTATCTCTAATGGAAAAGTATTAAAGCTTTATGATTGGATTGAGTTACCCAGTAGTAATATCAGCGGTGAGGTTATTGATATCGCATTACATACGATCACTGTACGTAATTGGGATAATACAATTTCCCGTATTCCAACCAAAGATTTTTTTGACCGAAAAATATACTAACTGGCAACCGATGTTTTCATCAGGAGGGCGTCGGATTAAACGTAGTTTTTATATTGACCAATCTTCGATTTCATTTGCAACACAAGAGTTAGTATTAGAGTTAAAAAATACAGCACCGCTGCGTAAAAGTATAGAAACGATGTTAGAAGGAAAAGAAGAAGAGATTGGCGATATTAATGAGTGGTTAGAAACAAAAGGAGTGACTAACTTACAATTGTTTCGTAAGTACATGCTAAATTGGATAAAAATGCGTGGTGATGTTCGACCTGATATGTATTTGGTGATCAGAACTATGCCACCTACACCAATGGGACTACCAGTAGAGTTATATTGTTTTACTCGCGAACCACTTGGGTTTGAATATGAAGAGACTCAATCTGAAAATTTTTTGAGTATATTAATGCATTCAGCCAAATATTTTTAAAGCTCGACATTTTATCAACAACCTTTCCGGTAATGATGTGGCGAAATTAAAACTGAGATAATAACGTGAAGCTAATTAAATATGGAATGTTTTCTAAATTAGCACTAAATAACGCAACGTAGTGCTAGATGGTCATTTAATGAGGTACGAGAAGTATATAAAATAGACTTATCACGCTGATCTTGCTGTTATCTTAATCAGTGTCATGTGCTTTTTTAATATTGGTTCTGACCTTGTGAGAATTTGTGTTAGAATCACCACGTTTATTAAACTATTCAGGTGAGGTGCTTCTGAATACGCCGTCACAGCTATCATTACCACTCTCTCTACCCGATGATGAGACATTCGATAGCTTTTATGCAGGGGAAAACGCGTCATTAGTCGCGGCAATTCGAACCGCCATTCATCAATCTCATGGCAGTTATATCTATTTCTGGTCCCGTGACGGAGGTGGAAAGAGCCATCTATTACATGCCGCTTGTGCTGAACTTTCATTAAAAGGCGATGCTGTTGGGTATGTTCCTCTTGATAAACGCGCTTACTTTGTTCCCGATGTTCTTGAAGGTATGGAACATTTATCCTTAGTGTGTATTGATAATGTTCAATGTATTGCGGGTGACGAAGAGTGGGAGCTCGCCTTATTTAATCTTTATAACCGCGTGTTAGAGCATGGACGAACCTGTTTATTAATTACAGGGGATAGACCACCTCGCCAAATTGAGCTACAACTTCCTGACTTAGCGTCTCGTCTTGATTGGGGACAAATCTACCGTTTGCAACCTTTAAGTGATGAAGAAAAAATTCAAGCGCTACAATTAAGAGCCAAACTTCGTGGTTTTGAATTACCTGAAGATGTTGGTCGTTTTGTATTAAAACGCTTAGATAGAAAAATGCGCACCTTATTTGAAATGCTTGATGAACTTGATCACGCTTCTATTGTTGCTCAACGTAAACTGACCATCCCATTTGTGAAAGATATACTCAAACTTTAAATAGCCTCATTCACTTTATTTGGTGAGGCGAATAATCTCAATCCTATCTCTATTTTTCTAAATTCGACACTCAAAGAAAATAAGTATTTTTTGTTATTTATTAACGATGAACGTTCTGTCTTTATCGTTTCTGATAAAAATATGAGATAAAAAAACCGCTTGTCTTGTATCAAGGCAAGCGGTGAGAGACACAAACAATAAAGGAGGAGGGGTAAATAATTAGTTTGCTTCTACTATTTTGGTTTTCTTCTGAGGAACCAGTAAGAAAATCAGATAAAGTGCAGTAATAGCAACAGTGTAGCCAGTGAAGATTAACCAGAATGATTTCCAATCAACCGCACCATTGGTGGTATATAAATCAATGACCCAGCCACTTAACATTGCACCTAAATAAGTACCAAAACCGTTCACTAAGGTCATAAACATACCTTGTGCGGTTGAACGGTATTGTAATGGGATCTCTTTTTCTAAGAATAGCGAACCAGAGATATTAAAGAAGTCGAATGCACAACCATACACAATCATTGATAACAATAAGACGATTTGACCTAACGATGTGTAGTCGCCGTAAGCAAAGAAGCCGAAACGTAAGATCCAAGCAATCATACTAAATAAAACGATAGTTTCGATTTTTACACGTTTTAATAACAGTGGCAGAAAAAGAATAAATACGACTTCTGAAATCTGTGAAATAGACAAGAACACGGAAGGATAACGAGCAAAGAATGAATCATCTGCATTTGGAGATTGTGCAATATCTTGTAGGAATGGCACACCAAATGTATTAGTAATTTGTAATACCGATCCTAATAATGTTGCGAAAAATAAGAAAACAACGACATTTTTCTTTTTAAATACTTGCAAGATATTGGTAATACTAAATGCCACTTCTTCGGATTTCGTTTCGTTTTTATCAGTCGCTTTAGTTGCAGGTAAGAACATTGCAAATACAGCTAGAACGATAGAAGCGATCGCTGCAACAAAGAGCTGGTGGTAGCTATTACCTAAACCTAAGAAGCTAATAACCCACATGGCTGCAATAAAACCAACAGTCCCGTAAACACGAATTTTAGGGAAATAGTTATTAGGCTCTAACTGTTTTTGTTCTAACAGTTCGAAAATGATGCTGTTTGCCATTGAGATACTTGGCATAAAGAACAATAAATGTAATAAAGTCGCAAAAAATAGCGTGGTGACTGTCGTCATTTGCGACATTAACACTAATGCTAAGGCGGATAAAATATGCAGGGTAATATACACTAATTTGCGGTTATTTATTTTATCTGCAATGAATCCCATGATAACGGGGGCGATAAGTGAGGCAAGTCCAAGAGCACTGAAAATAAGCCCAACATCACTGCCTTTAAAATGCAGTTCTCCAAAGAGATACGAGGCAAATGTGACAAGCCAGGATCCCCATATAAAGAACTGGAGGAATGAGACAAGTTTTAATCTAAGTACGATATTCATCTGTTTTCCTATTAGCCGCCTAGCAATCACCCGACACCAATAATGGTGATTGGTCAGTTTTAATTGCCCATCATGTTGGCTATAACGTTGTTTATTTCATATGCATCTATAACTTCATTTCACACTGATTAATTGTAATCAAGTTGAAAAAACAACAATAAAAGAAGAGATAGAGCAAATAACAAATTGAAAGCTTATTGCTGTGTTGCAGTATTGTTTTAAATGTATATGTCTTGTTAATTTCTTTCTTGGATGATAG
>NZ_MIIZ01000686.1:0-4685 GCF_001743005.1 Shigella sp. FC1967
AAAAAGAAGTGGTCAAGCTGTGGCACCGCTATCAGTCCATCCGTTCTGGTCAGGTAAAAACCTCCTGTTCCTGTGGCGGAAAGTTTCACATGTGAAATTTCTGGATTGAATCAGGGTTGCCCGAATTGGGCAGCTAGGCGGGGTTGCATTTTTGAAAAGTCCTGTACGCTGGTTGGTATAGGAGGTGAATAGTGGCCCAGCTTAAACATAACCGCTTCGTCATGTTGGGGTCCTTGGTAGCGACGGTCGTAGCCGCCGCCAATGGCTTGAGTTTTCTCACCCTTATGGCTGGTGGAATGACCCTTCTCCAGTTCATGGCTTGGAAGCAACAAGATGCTGTTCGGAGCCGGTTTAAAGCTGCGAAGGATGCGTTTGAAGCGTTGAACGTCATTGCGTTCGACAAGCACTGGGTAGGTTCAACCGCGACGGTGGCCAAAGTGTCGAACATGATCACTCCGCCCGAACGACTGGATAAGCCCTGGGCGGTGCAAGTTCTGGCCGTGACCAAAGGTGGGACGTGGTTCGCGGTGGATCTGCAAGTGACCGGCACTGACAAGGTTCAGATGCTTAGCCTCCACCAGCTTAGTGAAAAGGCGGCAAAGACCATGCTGGCCTTCGACCTCGAAGTGTATGAGAAATTTTTCGGAAAACCTGATGTTGCATGAGGACAATGTGATGGAAAAAGTCAAAAGCGTAGATGCCGTGGAGTTCACGGCAGCAGATAAGAAGGCGATGACCCATGCGGCATACGCCCAGTGTTTCTTCATTCTGGCCCAAGTGATGGCATTCCCTTCCCTGGGGGTGGCTGGCGCTATGGTTGCTGCTCTGTGCGGCATGATGCCGTGGTTGACCAAGTTCGCCAAAGAGGCTCCATCGAAAGCCTTTGGCATGGTGATGGCTTCACTCTGCCTTGCCCCTGTGTACGGGAAACTCTGTGAGCTGGTGGTCCACGCGATTCAGGGAGCTTGAGCTTATGGGGGTAGTACGAGTTCCCTACCTCTTGGCTGAGCTGAAAGAACGCGGATGTGCTGATGAATCTGCTCTGGCGCAGGTTATGCAGCCTGGATGCCGAATTGGAGAGGAAGACCTGCGGAAGTTGGCCGCAAATCTAGGGCTTGAAGTGTCCGAGCTGGCACCAGCGCCAGAGAACGCGGCCAACACCCGGTTCAAAGCAAAGCTGAGAGGAGGTTTGGCCTCCTTTCTTTTTGAGTACGACGGCTGTTTCCGACATGCAGAAGGCTCCAGCCATGCAGAAATGTTGGGTATCGAGCAAGAAGACGACATAGGTCTTCCGAGTCGAGCTGCTGACGCCATGCTCCTGGAGAAGACGCTTTACCAGGTAATCGCTCGGGCTAAGTACATGCTCGGCAAAATCGACAGCAAGTTTGTCAGGTCAGAACAAGCAATCGAGTTCCGTGAGCAACTTGCTCCTGGGATCTTCAAACCAGGTTACAGAGGTTTCCGATTCAAGGAGGCTGCCGCTGGTGATTTGCCTACTGTCATGATTGACGGTCGGAAGTTCAACTGCGTTGCCAGCATAGCCAGAGCACATGGACTTGATCCGGTAACGGTGCGTAGGCGCATTGCGGACACCGGGAAGGCCGCAGACAAACTCTCCAATGATGAGTGGAAGCTCATCCTCGCCAAGAAAAAAGGTAAAGGGAAACCCTTCACCTATCTGGACAGGACCTACAGCAACATTGCTCAGTTCTGTCGTGAGCATCAGCTCAACACCAACCTTG
Organism: Shigella sp. FC1967; assembly: GCF_001743005.1. Lineage (NCBI taxonomy): Bacteria > Pseudomonadati > Pseudomonadota > Gammaproteobacteria > Enterobacterales > Enterobacteriaceae > Shigella > Shigella sp. FC1967. The sequence goes on from NZ_MIIZ01000686.1 coordinate 1,743, forward strand.
TTTACCAGAAAGTCAAAGACCGGGCTGATAGCGCTGATGAAGAGTTCTGGGGACAGATAATCGAAACATGCAAAAGGAAAAACTAATGGCAGAAAACAAAGAGATCCCCTGGGAGAAAGAACTCATTGAGAAGTACATGTTCACCCTGCATAAAGAGCAGGTGAAAGACCGGCGCTGGCGGACCATGTTGCGTGTGCTTCGCGCATCGGGTTTCGTGCTTCTCATGATCGGCTTCATCATTTTGGCATCTAATCCGGGTGGGATGCCGTGGCAAAGCGCCAAGGCAGGAGCCCCTCACACCGCGTATATCAACATCCGTGGTGAAATTGCTGCTGGCACCCTGGCCGATGCTGATCACCTTATCCCGTCCATCCAAGCTGCATTCGACAACCCGAACTCACAAGCTATCGTGCTTCGCATAAACAGCCCTGGCGGTAGCCCGGTTCAAGCAGGACGGATTTATGACGAAGTGAAGGCGCAGCGAGCCCTTCATCCGGAGAAAAAGATCTACGCCATCATTGATGACATCGGTGCCTCTGGCGGTTACTACATCGCCTCTGCTGCGGATGAAATTTATGCTGACCGCGCCAGTCTTGTCGGTTCTATCGGCGTCATCAGCTCGGGGTTTGGATTCACCGGCTTGATGGACAAGCTCGGCATCGAGCGCCGGGCTATCACTTCCGGAGAGCACAAAGCGCTTCTCGACCCATTCTCCCCTCTTACCTCTGACATAAAGAAATTCTGGGAGGGCGTTCTATCGAAAACCCACCAGCAGTTCATCGAACGAGTGAAGGCTGGGCGGGGTGATCGACTGAAAGACGACCCAGAGGTGTTTTCTGGATTGCTCTGGAACGGGGAGCAGGCCAAAGACATTGGGCTGATTGATGGCCTGGGTAGTTTGAACTCCGTGGCGCGAGACGTCATCCACCAGAGCAATTTGGTGGACTACACACCAACCGAAGACATCATCCGGCGACTGACCCAACGAGCGAAGCTCGAAGCCAGTTCCTTCGTGCAAGAACTCAGCGCTGTGAAAGTTTACTGATAGGAGCAGTTTGATATGACAGAACAAAGTACCAAATCACTACGTCTCGGGGTTGTTGCCGCCATTCTTTTGGGGCTCGTAGGAACCGGGTTCGGGATCTACCAGTTCGTGAAAGAGAAGGATCTGGCGCAAGAGATCGCCAACGTGAAGTCTACGGTCAACCAGGTGAAGGATGCCGAAGGCGTCACCTTCAAAAGCAAGGCAGAGTTTGAAGCTGCTGTGGCCGAAAGCATCAACAAGTTTGTCGCGCAGAAACAACAAGCCGACATCGATCAGAAGTATGCCCAGTTCGAGGCAGCACCTGAGAAGGTCGAAGAAGGCAAACACATCTACGGGGACCTTGGTGCTCGGTTCACGCTGGTGGAGTTCTCCGATATGGAGTGCCCATTCTGCAAGCGATTCCACGACACACCCAAACAAATTGTGGATGCCAGCAAAGGCAATGTGAATTGGCAGTGGAAGCACATGCCTCTCGATTTCCATAACCCGGCAGCTCACAAGGAAGCTCTGGCCGCTGAATGTATTGCTGAGCAGAAGGGCAACCGTGGCTTCTGGGTCTTCGTTAACGACATTTTCCAACATACCCAGGGGAATGGTGGCGGTGTTGCTGACCTGGCCTCTGTTGTCACTGGTGTTGGTGCTGATCTGGATGCGTTCCGGGAGTGCCTCGGCTCAGGAAAGTACGAAGACAAGGTTGAAGCTGACATCCAGAAAGCCAAGAGCTATGGCGTCAACGGGACGCCAGCCACTTTTGTAGTGGACAACCATACCGGCAAGAGCCAGCTTCTCGGCGGCGCTCAACCGGCACAAGCCATCATGGCCGTGATGCGAAAAATGATGATTGAGTCGCAACAAGACGACTCCGCGAACCAATAAAAACTTTCACATGTGAAAGTGGAGTGAGAACTGATGATCAAGATTACAACTAAATTGGGATGCCTTCTGGCGGGGCTGCTTGTCCTGTCGGCTTGCTCAAGCGTCCCTCAGCCAAACAACGAATACACGAAGGCCTTGGATGATACCAAACAGGTATGCGCTGCCTGTGCCCTGGTTGGTAATGACCTGCTGGTTGCCCTCAACAAGTCATGCGATACACCCATGACCCCGGAGACTCTTACCGGCGTCATGAACAGTAACCCGATGTTTGCCGCCATGATGGCAATTAACTCCATTGGTGGAACTGACTTTTATCAGGTTTACCGTGATGCGGCCATAGACACCCTGCGGTGCAATGAAATGGACAGTTGGCCTGATCGGACCAAGGTGCGTTTCCAGCAGCCCGACATGCAAAAGGCGCTGGCCTTGAGGGTTTCTGCCAGACAGCAGAAGGCAAATTAACTTTCACATGTGAAAGTCAGGCTCTCCGGGGCCTGATTTCACTATGAGGTGAATCTATGGAGTTACAAGAAGCAAAAGAGGCTCTCGATAGCCTTCATCCACACAAGGCCTCAGCGCCTTTGAGGCTTGTCATCCACCAGCCAGGTGGGATTGGTGGAACCCCTACTGTGGGGGTGAAAGCTATTCACGCAGGCTTTGACTGGGACAGCAACACCATCCTGATCTATCCGGAAGAGCAGCTCACCCGTTTGACGCCGGATGAGGTCGCCGCCATCACGAAGTCAGTATCGAAAGGACAGTCCTGGCATTCATATCAGCAGTTCAAGAAGTATCGGGAACAGTTGGCCGAAGCTACAGAAGAAATTAGTAGGCTCAGGGCTGAGCTGGGCAGGTATCAGAATAACGGGAGGGGGTAATGCTAAAACGCGGAATTATCAATCTCGCTGCAAGTTACATCATTGTTGATGCCCTACTCCGGAATGCAGCAATTTGGATCTTTGGCTTGTCCTTCTCCGTTGGTGGCACTTACGTCACTGGCGAGGCCAGTACATGGGTCGTTT
>NZ_MIIZ01000687.1:0-20219 GCF_001743005.1 Shigella sp. FC1967
CCATAATGGCCGCAATCGCGGTGTTAAAGGCTAAACGACGACCTAGGTCATCTGATACTTTCGCAATCGTTTTATGTAAGTCGCGACGTAAATCTTTTTGTGCTTCTGTCAGTGCTGAAAGATCAAGAGGCTGTGTCGCGCCTTTTTGAGTGTGCTCGTGAACTAAACGCCATAAACGACGTAAAAAACGGTTTGCACCTTCAACACTAGATTCCTGCCATTCCAGCGTTAATTCTGGTGGCGCAGCAAACATCATAAATAAACGAACAGTATCGGCACCATAACGTTCAACCATAGTTTGTGGGTCGATACCGTTATTTTTAGATTTAGACATTTTGCTCATGCCAGCATAAGTCAGTTCATGGCCTTCACTGTCAGTGGCTTTTATGATGCGGTTTTTCTCATCACGTTCAACAATAGCTTCAGCAGGAGATACCCAATGACGAGCACCATCTTCACCGGTGTAATAGAACGCATCTGCTAATACCATGCCTTGGCACAGTAAGCGTTTAGCAGGTTCATCCGAGTTTACTAAACCAGCATCACGCATCAGTTTATGGAAAAAGCGGAAATACATTAAGTGCATGATGGCGTGTTCAATACCACCAATATACCAGTCAACGGGTAACCAATAGTTAGCAGCTTTCGGATCTAACATGCCTTTATCGTAATCAGGGCAGGTATAACGAGCATAATACCAAGAAGATTCCATAAAGGTGTCAAAAGTATCTGTTTCGCGCAGCGCAGGCTGACCATTGATAGTGGTTTTTGCCCACTCAGGATCGGCTTTGATTGGGCTGGTGATCCCGTCCATTTTCACATCTTCTGGCAGGATAACAGGCAATTGATCTTCAGGAACAGGAACAACAGTGCCGTCTTCTAAGGTAGCCATTGGAATTGGCGCACCCCAGTAACGTTGACGAGAAACACCCCAGTCACGTAAACGGTAGTTAACTTTGCGTTCACCAATACCCATTTGTGCCAGTTTATCTGCAATAGCATTAAAGCCAGCTTGGTTATCTAAACCAGAGAATTCACCAGAGTTGATCAGGCTATTTTTCTCGGTTAATGCACCTTCAGATAAGTCAGGTTGATTACCTTCAGCATCAGCAATAACGGCTTTAATAGGTAAGTTATATTTGGTTGCGAATTCCCAGTCACGTTCATCATGACCTGGTACTGCCATGACAGCTCCTGTGCCGTATTCCATTAATACAAAGTTAGCAACCCAAATAGCGATTTTCTCTTTTGTTAATGGATGAATAGCATAAAGACCTGTTGCAATCCCTTTTTTCTCCATTGTTGCCATATCGGCTTCTGCCATCTTCATGTTGCGGCATTCATCAATGAAGTGTTGAACTTCAGGATTATTTTGAGCTGCTTTTTGCGCTAATGGGTGACCTGCTGCAACGGCAACATAAGTGACACCCATAAAGGTATCAGGACGCGTTGTATAGACGGTCATAGTGTCGTCGCTGTCAGCTACATCAAATTTAATTTCGACACCTTCTGAGCGACCAATCCAGTTACGTTGCATGGTCTTAACTTGTTCAGGCCACTCGTCTAACGTATCTAAATCGTTTAACAGCTCTTCTGCATATTCAGTAATTTTGATAAACCACTGTGGAATTTCTTTACGCTCAACAGGGGTATCACAGCGCCAGCAACAGCCATCGATAACTTGTTCGTTGGCTAAAACAGTTAAGTCGTGTGGGCACCAGTTAACGGCAGAGGTTTTTTTTATAAACTAAGCCTTTTTCATATAACTTAGTGAAGAACCACTGCTCCCAGCGATAATATTCAGGTGTACAGGTAGTGACTTCACGATCCCAATCGTAACCAAAACCCAGTTTTTTTAACTGGTTTTTCATATAATTGATATTTTCGTAAGTCCATGGTGCTGGGGCTGTGTTATTTTTTACTGCGGCACCTTCTGCGGGTAAACCAAATGCATCCCAACCGATAGGCTGTAAGACGTTTTTACCTAGCATACGTTGATAACGGGAAATCACGTCACCAATGGTGTAGTTACGGACGTGTCCCATGTGTAGTCGGCCAGAAGGATAAGGTAGCATTGACAGGCAGTAATATTTTTCTTTGTTATTATCTTCTGTCACTTTAAATGTATTGTTCTTTTCCCAGTGTTCCTGGATAGTTTGCTCTATATCTTCGGGACGATATTGTTCTTGCATGGCACCGATAATCCTATGGTGAATTAATGGCTACCGGAGGGTAACCGCTATTATGAAATTAAGACTTGCATAGCATAGCTGATTTTGTCTAATAGCCACAACTATTGATCTCAATGAAAGTCACTGTTTGCATAACTTTTTCAAGACAATGAAGAGATATCTTGGAAAGCGTTAAAACAAAAAGACAATAAATGCGTATTTTCTCAAAAAATAATAGTGATATTGCGAGAAAATAAAATTACTTGATATTTAATTGCGATATTAATCGAAATTATTATTTGGGGCTAGCGTGCTAAAAAAGCACGCTAGCAGAGGAGATGTGAGGATTAATGCAGAATTTTAGCGAGGAAGTCTTTTGCTCGCGCTGATTTTGGATTATCAAAAAAGTCATTTTTAGGTCTATCTTCCACAATTCGACCTTCATCCATAAAAATAATACGGTCAGCAACTTTTTTCGCAAAACCCATCTCATGGGTTACTACCATCATCGTCATACCTTCATTTGCAAGCTCTACCATGACATCAAGCACTTCATTAATCATTTCAGGATCAAGTGCTGATGTCGGTTCATCAAATAACATTGCAATTGGATCCATACATAATGCGCGAGCAATGGCAACACGTTGTTGTTGACCACCAGAAAGCTGAGTTGGATATTTATTAGCATGACTGGCTAATCCCACTCGCTCTAATAGCTTTAATCCTTTCTCTTTTGCAGCCTCTTTTTCTCTATTAAGCACTTTAACTTGTGCCAGTGTCAGGTTTTCAATAATAGAGAGGTGAGGGAAAAGTTCAAAATGTTGGAATACCATACCTACTTTTGCGCGTAATTTAGCAAGATCAGTATGTTTGTCATTGACTTTTATTTCATTAACAAGGATTTCGCCTTGTTGTATAGGCTCTAAGCCATTCACTGTTTTGATCAGTGTGGATTTACCCGATCCAGAAGGTCCACAGACAACAACAACTTCCCCCTTTTTAACTTCAGTGGAACATTCAGTCAGTACTTGAAACTGACCATACCATTTGGATACGTTTTTTAGGGAAATCATCTAAGTAGTCCTTTTTTTAAGAAAGTTCACTAACATTGAAGCTGCGAAACTAATGACAAAATAAACAAAACCAGCAAAGAGGATCATCTCAACTTGTGTACCATCTCGTTCGCCAATATTTGCCGCTGTTCTGAAAAAGTCAGTAAGACTTAAAACGTAAACTAAGGATGTATCTTGAAATAATACAATTCCTTGAGTTAGTAAAAGCGGGATCATGGCTCTAAAGGCTTGAGGTAGGATCACTAAACGCATTGTTTGTGATTTAGTCATACCTAACGCGAGTGAGGCTGAAAATTGCCCTTTGCTAACACTTTGAATACCTGCTCTTATAATTTCAGAGTAATAGGCTGCTTCAAATAAAGAGAACGCTATCATTGCTGAAATTAAACGGATATCACTTTTCGGTGAAAGCCCTAGAACATTTTGTAATATGTTAGGCACAATTAAATAAAACCACAGCAATACCATGACTAATGGGATAGAACGGAAGGTATTAACATAAGCAGCTGCAAACCAGCTAATAGGTTTAAAGGTAGATAGGCGCATAACGGCAAGCACCGTTCCCCATAAAATACCAACCACAATAGCGGTGATAGTAATTTTTAGTGTGATAGCCATTCCATCGACTAAGAAGGGTAGGCTTGGAACAACAGAACTCCAGTCAAATTCGTACATTATTGACCTCCTGTTGTGCCAGGTAAACGAACGCGTTTTTCAAGCCAATGCATTATTAACATAATGATGACGTTGATAAATACATAGGCCAGTGTGATTGCTGTGAATGACTCATACGCTTTTGCTGAATAGTCGAGAAGCTTATTCGCTTGAGCTGCCATATCAATAAGTCCGATAGTAGAGGCAATCGCTGAGTTTTTCACGAGATTGAGCATTTCGGAGGTCATTGGCGGAATAATGACTCGGTATGCATTGGGTAATAAAACATAACGATAAGTTTGAGGTAAAGTTAAGCCCAGCGCTAAGCCTGCGGCTTTTTGACCACGGGGTAATGAGTTTATTGCAGCTCTAACTTGTTCACACATACGCGCGGCGGTAAATAAACCTAAGCAGAGTGCTGATGAGACAAAAAATTGCACATTTGGCGCTAAGTCCATTTTAAACCAGTCGCCAATAGATTGAGGTAATAATTCAGGAATAACGAGATACCACGTAAAGAATTGAACAATCAGTGGCACGTTACGGAATAACTCAACATAAACAGTGCCTAAGCTTGAGAGCCAGCGATTAGGTACAGTACGTAAAATTCCGAATAAAGAACCGACAAGAAAGGCAATAACCCAAGCGCATAAAGATAAGGCGATAGTGACTTGGAAGCCAGAAATCAGCCATCCTAAGTATGTGGTGTTTCCGAAAGGGGCTTCTTGGAAGAATATCCCCCAATCCCAATCAATCGACATGATTTCACCTCCGGTGAAAAAAGAGGGGCAGGGAACGGCTGCCCCAAACTTTACTGATCTGTCTGTCCAACAGATACTTTATAATTATTTATTTTTGCATCAACTTGTTATGTGCTTTTAATTCAATGCCTTATCATTTGGTGATGCAAATAATGCTTTCATTTCATCAGAGATGGTGAATTCTAAGTTAAGATTTTTAGGTGGGATGGGGGCATTAAACCAGCGATTAAATGATTTTTCCGCTTCACCTGTTTTTTGTGCTTTAGCGATAGTTTCATCAATTAACGCTTTGAATTGAGCGTCATCTTTACGCAACATACAACCATAAGCTTCTTCAGATTGTGGGGTTCCTACAATTTCCCACTCACCCGGTTTTTTCGCTTTAGCGCGTTCACCAGCTAATAATGCGTCATCCATCATAAAGGCAACAGCACGGCCTGATTCAAGTGTTCGGAATGAGTCGCCATGATCTTTTGCGCTGATAATGCGCATATTCATTTTTTTCTCATCATTTAATTTGTTGAGTAACATTTCAGATGTTGTACCTGATGTTACGACAACATTTTTACCAGACAGGTCGGCAAAATCTTTAATTCCACTGTCTTTTTTCGTCAGTAAACGGGTACCTACAATGAAAATAGTATTAGAGAAGCTCGCTTGTTGCTGACGAGCTTCATTATTGGTTGTTGAACCGCACTCAAAATCAAATGTGCCATTTTGTAATAATGGAATACGATTCTGAGAAGTAATAGGTATGAGGCGAACTTGTAAATTTGGTTTGCCTATTTTGTCTTTTACAGCCTGCACAATTAAGTTGGAATAGTCTTGAGAATAGCCAACCACTTTCTGTTGATTATCATAGTAAGAGAAAGGAACAGAGGATTCTCTGTGTCCAACAATGATTATATCGTTGTCATTGATTTTTTTTTAAGGTTCCAGTGAGTTCTTCTGCCTGCACAGCGGCAGCAGCCCCTAAGATCATTAATGATAATGCTAGTTTACGCATGCGCATAATAACTCCTGTCGTGGTGATAAGTGATATTTGTGTTTTTGCTTTATGTTGCTTTTTTGTTTTAATTTGTTTTGGTAATGTTAATAAATAGAACAAATAACATACTGTTGGGAAGTGTAATTTGTGAAATACGAGAGGTATCTCTCAATAAAAGAATCAAATCAAATATAGTTGATTATTTTTTTGGAAGTTGTTTTCAATATTTAAAAGAATTGTAGTAGAAACCTCATAAAAAGAAAGGTTAAAGATGAGAATTTGAGATAAGGCGAAAAATAAACTAAGTAGGGATTTGTAAAGTTTGTCTTAAGGAGTTGTTTGTCTGTGGATTACCGCTAAGATAACGGGTCATATTGATGAGGAACATCTATGAGTAATTGGCGGTCAGGTCGCTGGCTAGTGTTGATAACTGTTTTGCTGATCTTGTGTTGCATTGTTCAGCGTTCATTGGGTGCTCACATTATTAGTGAGCGCTTAGCAACGGCTGTTGCTCAAACTCAATACCCTCTATCAACATCCACTGCTGATGAAAAGAGCGGAACCGAGCATATTTATTCGTTGTCTACCTGTGAGTTAAGCGCCAAATCATTATTATCGGTTCCTCCTCTAACAATAGAGCCATTTTTCCATTCATGGGCTGTATTGCTATTGTTAAGCATGGCTGCTATCTATGTTTCGCGTCAGCGGAATCAGAAAAAACATCATCATCCACCTCCCCCAATCAGACTTCACCTTCATTATTGTATTTTGAGGGATTAGAAATTTCCTTTTAGCTAAAAGATTGCACGTCTATTTTGGACGAGGCTCTATGTGTAGCGTTGTAGGAATTTTTAGGGAGTTGTTATGTTTCGTTCTTTTATTATGGCGTTGATATTAACGCTATTTACTTTATCTACTTCTCAAGCCGCTGATACAGGCTGGTTAACCACGCCTGATAATTCTCATGCAAAAGTTAGGGCGATAGCACAAAAATCCCCAGCCGGTGACGTGAAAGTTTTACTCGAAGTACAGCTTGAGTCTGGATGGAAAACGTATTGGCGTTCTCCAGGAGAAGGTGGGGTTGCTCCTGAAATTAATTGGTCGCAAGATGTGGGGGCAATGACTTGGCATTGGCCTTCGCCTTCAGCATTTGATGTAGCAGGTATTCATACTCAAGGTTATGATAAACAAGTTGTTTTTCCCATTGAGTTATCAGCTGTTCATACTGATCGTTTAATGGGTGTACTAACTTTATCAACATGCAGTAATGTCTGTATTCTGACTGACTACACTTTAGATTTAGATCTTACTGAGCCAGTGCCTGCAGATTTTGAATGGCAATATAATCAGGCAATGTCCAAAATTCCTGTTGGAACAGGATTAATATCATCAGTTTCTTCTGGTTATAACAATAGCCAACTCACTATCTCTTTACAAAAAGAACAAGGTGCTTGGGTTAATCCTAATATATATCTTGATCCCCCTGAAGGTATGCTTTACGGCATTCCAAAATTAAATCACCAAGATAAAAACCTATTTGTTACAGTTGATGTGACAGATGATTGGGGCGATGCTGCTGGTGATATCTCAGGCAAAATGCTTTCTTTTGTTATTACTGACCAAGACTCTTCTCGTCAAGTTAATGACACAATAGGGCATGGAAAAGGGGAACTTACGCCACCGTCTAATTCAGGTATCGGGCTTTGGAGTATTCTTGCTTTTGCACTCTTGGGGGGCTTAATTTTGAATTTGATGCCCTGCGTATTACCCGTACTTGCGATGAAGATGGGATCAATCTTACATCTTGAAAATCGTGATAAGAAGGTTATTCGCAAACAGTTCTCTGTTTCTGTTTTGGGTATTTTAGTCTCATTTTGGGCGTTAGCTCTGTTTATGACAGGCTTACGTTATAGCCAAGAAGCTTTAGGATGGGGAATTCAATTCCAAAGCCCTTGGTTTATTGGTTTTATGGTATTAGTTACCGCTATTTTTACTGCAAATCTATTTGGATTATTTGAATTGCGATTAAGTAGTAATATGAATACCAAAATGGCAACCGCGGGTGGACAAGGATATAGCCGACACTTTTGGGAAGGTGCATTTGCAACTTTACTCGCAACACCTTGTTCTGCGCCATTTTTAGGAACCGCAGTGGCTTATGCACTGATTGCGCCTTTAAATGAACTCTGGCTTATTTTTACCGCTCTAGGGATTGGAATGAGTTTGCCTTGGATTTTGGTCGCCATTTTCCCATCTATCGCCAAAGCACTACCTAAACCCGGTAAATGGATGAATCGCCTAAGAGTGGTTTTAGGTTTTATGATGTTGTTATCCAGTATTTGGTTAATTACATTACTTATTCCACATTTAGGAATGCCAATCGTTATGGCTATTTTTGGTGTGATTGCTTTGCTTTTATTGTTAGCAATTGCACGGCATTATGGCAAAAAAACGGTATTTATTTCGGCTATTATTGCCCTCTTTTTAGCGGGAAGTACCTATCTATTTGTGGAACAACCCGCAAGCCAAACACTTGCAGGTCAAGATTCGATAGATTGGCAGCCTTTATCAGAAGAAGCGATACACCAAGCATTAGCAGATAATAAACGCGTATTCGTTGATGTCACAGCAGATTGGTGTGTAACCTGCAAAGCAAATAAATACAATGTATTATTGCGAGATGAGATCCAGGCAGCACTTTCAGCGCCAGATGTTGTCGCATTAAGAGGAGATTGGACCAAACCCTCTGATAAGATCACTCTGTTTTTAAAACAACGTGGTCAAGTTGCAGTACCTTTTAATCAAGTTTATGGACCAGGCCATAAAGATGGCGTGGTTTTACCCCCTATTTTAAATAAAGATTCAACATTGACAGTTCTTTCTGAGGCTAAAGGAGCCCAATAATGAAAAAAAACACTTTCTGCACTGGTTATCTCTTCGTTACTTTTTGGTGCAAATGTGCACGCTGCGGCATTAAGCGCTGATCAAGAAAAAGAAGTTCGGGCGCTGGTTCGTGATACGTTAATCAAAAATCCAGAAATCTTGGAAGAAGCGATCACTGCATTACAAACTCAAAAAGCAGATGAGCAACAAGCTCAATTCCGTACTGCATTAAGTGCAGAGCATGACGCATTATATAACGATGCAGCAAGTCCGCGTATTGGTGCAAAAGACGCGAAGTTAGTGCTCGTTTCTTTTACTGATTATAACTGCCCTTATTGCAAGCGTTTCGACCCATTATTAGAACAAATCACAAAAGATTATCCTGAAATTGCTGTAGTTATTAAACCACTGCCATTTAAAGGCGAAAGTTCTGCAAAAGCGTCTCAAGCTGTTCTTTCAGTTTGGAAAGAAGATCCGAAAGCATTCTTAGCATTACATCAACGTTTAATGCAGAAGAAAACAATGCTAGATAATGCAAGTATTGATGATGCAATGAAAACAACGAATACAAGCAAAGTGAAATTAACGGATGAAAGTTTAAAAGTGTTACAAAATAACTTAGATCTGTCTCGTAAGTTAGGTATCCAAGGTACACCAGCAACTATTGTTGGTGATATGGTTATTCCTGGTGCCGTTGATTACGCTCAGTTAGAGGTAATTGTGAAAGAGCAATTGGCTAAAGTGAAAAAATAATGCGTAGTCGCTTACGAAAATGGAGTAAAGAACTGATTGTTCTGGTAGTCATTTTCGTTGTAGCTACTTTTGCGATAGATTGGTGGCGACAACCTACGCCACCATCTTTAACAAACTTACCTGAGCTTTATACTGTTGATAATAAAGTTGTTTCTTTAGCTGAATTGAGTGCTGAGAAGCCTTTATTAATCTATTTTTGGGCAACGTGGTGTGGGATTTGTAAACTAACAACACCCGCGGTAAATTCGTTAGCGCAAGAGGGTTATAACGTGACATCTGTTGCGATCCGTTCTGGTGATAATGCGAAGTTAGAGCGCGGTATTCAGTCTAAAGGGCTGCGCTTTCCTGTAATAAATGATAGTCGGGGGGATATTTCTCAGCAGTGGGAAATTAGTGCAACACCTTCATTTGTTATTATTTATAAAGGGGAAATGGTAGGATTTACGAGCGGTTGGTCATCTTCGTGGGGATTAAAACTACGTTTATGGTGGGCTTCTATCTAAACGAGTTATCAAAATTTAAGTAAAGAAAAAATAAGACCAGGTAAACTTGCTATGAAATAGATTATTTCATAAATAATATTTTCACGTCTGCGTTCAATTTTTTTTTTCTTCCGTATTTTGGGTAACTAATGCTTTTTCATCAGCAATGCGTTTGGCTGTATTAATATGTATTGGCACAATATTAATAGGAATAACGATTTGATTATTTTTATTAGCAGGGGTTAATTGAGCTAATGTCCAACCATATTGATGCTGTTTATCTCCAAACGCATTTTGCTGAATAACATATCCGTAATAATCTTTACGAAATCCTTTTTCTTCATTATCACTAGAAATTTTATGGGCATATTGCCAATAAGATTGAATATTTTCTGATGACTGAATTAATTGGGAGAGTGCTGGTGGTTCAAGTAGAGTGACATTAACGCGTTTTGACTCAGCGTCTTGTTTTTGTTGATCGGTAATCGCTGTTTTCCAATGCACAGGTATAATAGTTTTATCTTCAATCAGTTGAGCAATTGACGTTGGTTTTTGTGATAATACCCAGCCAAATTCATGTTGTTGATTGAACATGCTGCGTTGGATCCATTTGTTTTTTTTATCTTTACGAAATCCTTTGGTTTCATTATCTGTTGATATTTCTTTAGCTCTTTGCCAAATAATATCAAGAATATGTTCAGGATAATGCGCCATTTTAAAGCCCTCATATAAGAAAAAGCCCAACTTAATTAATATTAACTTAATAGGGTTGAGCTTTATTCCTCTTAATTATGCATTATGACGTTTAATAAAGGCAATGATAAAAAATAATCCAACTATTATCCATAATGGTGTATTACCCCACTTATAATAAGGGGTTAACCCAGTTGTTGGTGTGATTTTTTCTGCTAAAGCACCTTCTTCAAATTGAGGAAGTTGAGAAATAACATCACCGTTGGCAGCAATAAATGCAGTAATACCATTATTTGTCGAGCGTAATAGCGGTCTTCCTAACTCAAGAGAACGCATTCTTGCCATTTGGAAATGTTGCCAAGGACCAATTGAATTACCAAACCACGCATCATTAGAAATTGTTAATAAGAACCGTGTATCAGGTTTAAAATTAGCACGGACTTGTTCTCCTAAAATAATTTCGTAGCAAATAGCGGCGGTTATTTTGGCATCATTGACTGTAAGCTGAGGCTGAACATATTCCCCTTGGCTCAATGATGACATTGGTAAATTAAAGAAAGGGGCAAGTGGGCGTAATAGTGATTCTAATGGTACATATTCACCAAAAGGAACCAAGTGATGTTTGTTATAGCGATCTGTCGCTGGGTATTGATAAGCATAGTGTTCACCTAATGTGATGACACTATTGTAAAAGCGATAACCTTCTAATGTTGGGCGGGCATCAATAATTCCCGTCATTAAATGAGTATCTTGCTCTCTTAATTGTTTATCTAATTCAGCTAAAAAGTTTTGTTGTTGAATTTCAATATCGGGGATCGCTGATTCAGGCCAAATAATGAGATTTGCATTACCCATAAAAGGGCGACTTAAGGTGAGATAGGTTTTTAATGTACTCTCTAATGTACCCGGTTCCCATTTTAAAGATTGTGCAATATTCCCTTGGATTAATGCAATTTCTTGCGTTTCATCAGGCAGAGGTTGATACCACTGATAGGACTTAAAGCTGATAGGTAATACTAATAAAAGTAGCGCAGCCACAAGGCTGTAAATTGATTTACGATAGATTGTAAAGGCAATTAAACCACTAATAACGGTTAAGAGCAGTGTTATCATGGTGACACCAAAAATAGGTGCAATACCTTTTAATGGTCCATCAATCTGACTATAACCAAATTGTAACCATGGAAAGCCTGATAATACCCAACCCCTTAAAAACTCAGTGATTTGCCATAGTGCAGGTGCTGCGAATATAAATCGCCAGAGTGTTGGTTTGGGGAAAAATTTATTCAGTAATCCAGCAAATAACAGTGTGTAGAGTGATAAATAGAGTGCTAATAAAATCACTAAAAAAATATTTATCGCAAATGGCATACCACCAAAATCAGCGATACTGACGTAAACCCAATTTACTCCGCTACCAAATAATCCAAATCCCCACGCAAAACCAAGGAATGCCCCTTGACGTGTTGTGCGATGAGTGATTATTAGTAATAAACCAAGTAATGAAATTAACGCCGCAGGCCAAAAATCAAATGGCGAAAATGCTAATGTGCCAATAGCACCGAAAAAAACCGCCAGAAGGGCGCGAACCCACTGGCGGTTTAAGAAAGAGATCTTATTCATTGATATCCTATGCATCATTACCGAGTTCAGGGATTGGTGCATCATCGGGGATATGCACATAAACCTGAATGATCTTACGGCTATCTGCCATAACAACTTTAAATTGGTAATTATCAATAGTAATAGTTTCACCACGCGCAGGAAGATGACCAAAGGCTTGCATAACTAAACCGCCAATCGTATCAACTTCTTCATCGCTGAAATGTGTACCGAACGCTTCATTGAAATCTTCTATCTGGGTTAAAGCTCGAACTGAGTAAGCGTGACGACTTAACGGACGAATATCAATATCATCCTCATCATCATACTCATCTTCAATTTCGCCTACGATAAGTTCAAGAATATCTTCAATTGTGACAAGCCCAGAGACACCGCCGAATTCATCAATCACAATCGCCATATGATAGCGTTGAGAGCGGAACTCTTTTAATAGGCGATCAACCCGTTTGCTTTCAGGCACAACAACAGCAGAGCGTAAGACTTTATCCATACTAAATGGCTCTGCGTCAGTACGCATAAATGGCAGGAGATCTTTTGCCATTAATAAGCCTTCAATATGATCTTTGTCCTCGCTAATGACTGGGAAACGGGAATGTGCTGAATCAATGATCACATCTAAACATTCATCAAGGGTTTGATTGCGTTTTAGTGTGACAATCTGTGACCGAGGGATCATGATATCTCGGACACGTTGTTCAGCAATATCCATTACCCCTTCAAGCATGTCGCGGGTGTCAGGATCAATTAATTCTTTCTGTTCAGAATCGCGGATAAGCTCCATCAGATCATCACGGTTTTTAGGTTCACCGTGGAACCACTGATTAAGCAGTGTGAGAAACCCTTTCTTAGGACCAGGGTTATCGTTACTCGAAGATTGGTCGTCGCTCATGGCGTTTTAACTATTTTTCCTCATTGAATGGTTAATTAGATATAATATTTATCATAAAAATAAGAGAACTGTTACTCTTTTTCAATTAAATAGGGATCTGCATAACCTAAATTTTGTAAGATTTCTGTCTCTAAACCTTCCATTTCTTCGGCTTCATCATCTTCAATATGATCATAGCCTAAAAGATGCAGACATCCATGAATAACCATGTGTGCCCAATGCTCTTCAACAGTTTTACTTTGCTCAACGGCTTCTTTTTCTACCACTTGGCGGCAAATAATTAAATCACCTAATAACGGCAACGCTATTTCAGGCGGTGCCTCAAAGGGAAAAGAAAGCACGTTAGTCGGTTTGTCTTTTCCACGATAAGTGAGATTCAGTTCGTGACTCTCTGCTTCATCAACAATACGAATAGTCACTTCACTTACAGGTTGAAATTGCGGTAATACCGCTTCTAACCATGTCATAAATTGGGCTTCAGTAGGAAGCCCTTGCGCATTTTCACTGGCGACTTGTAAATCAAGGATAACTTCACTCATGATTTTCTCTCTGAAGCTTCTCTTTTTCTGCTTTGATAGCTTGGCGGCGTTTTTGATCTTCCGTTTCCCAAGCTTCATAGGCGATAACAATTTTAGCAACCACAGGATGGCGAACCACGTCTTCACTGTGGAAAAAGTTAAAACTTAAGTCATTTACATCAGATAAAACTTCAATAGCATGACGTAAGCCTGATTTGTTACCTCTTGGCAGGTCAATTTGGGTAATATCCCCAGTAACAACCGCTTTAGAGTTAAAACCAATACGTGTTAAGAACATTTTCATCTGTTCAATGGTGGTGTTTTGGCTTTCGTCAAGAATGATAAAAGCGTCATTTAATGTGCGTCCACGCATATAGGCGAGAGGTGCAACTTCAATGACATTACGCTCTATAAGTTTCTCAACTTTTTCAAAACCTAACATCTCAAATAACGCATCATAAAGTGGTCGTAAATAGGGATCGACTTTTTGGCTTAAATCGCCGGGTAAAAAACCCAGTTTTTCACCTGCTTCAACGGCTGGACGCGTTAATAAAATACGACGCACTTCTTGACGTTCTAGGGCATCAACAGCGGCAGCAACGGCCAAATATGTTTTCCCTGTACCCGCAGGGCCAATACCAAAAGTAATATCATGGGTCTGGATATTGGCAATATATTGTGCCTGATTCGGTGTACGAGGTTTTATCACACCTCGCTTAGTTCGAATATTGGTTGATTTTCCAAATTCAGGAACATGCTCATCACTTTGCTCAAGCACACGGCTTTCTTTGATTGCAAGGTGAATTTGTTCAGGGTCGATATCGGGGATCACGCCTTTAATGGGCGAGGTTTCCACATACAGGCGACGTAAAATTCCTGCGGCTGCATTGACACACAATGATTTCCCCGTGAGTTTAAAACGGTTATCACGATGATTAATCTCGATACCTAAACGGCGCTCAAGTTGCTTAATATTATCGTCAAATGGACCACATAGGCTCATTAAACGGGCATTGTCAGCTGGCTCTAAGAAAATTTCTTGGGTCGCTACCTGTGTATGTGCTATTACTGTCACTGATTATCCTTTTGTTCAATCTGATCAATTAAGGTTGGTAGACACCTACCCCTAATTCATCTTCTTTACGTGTACGTGCAATAACGGATTCTGGAGATTCGTGAATACGTAAATCCATTTCATCTTCCGTTCTAACGACTTTACCACGCAGTGAGTTGGCATAAACGTCAACAATCTCAACATCAACGAACTTACCAATCATATCCGGTGTACCTTCGAAGTTAACCACACGGTTATTTTCAGTACGACCAGAAAGTTCCATCACATTTTTACGTGAAGGTCCTTCGACGAGAATACGTTGTACAGTGTTTAACATTGCACGGCTAAAGTTCATCGCTTGTTGATTGATACGTTGTTGTAGCAGATATAAACGTTGTTTCTTCTCATCTTCACTGACGTCATCAGGTAAATCAGCAGCAGGTGTGCCCGGACGTGCTGAATAGATGAAACTAAAGCTCATATCAAAATTAACATCCGCAATTAATTGCATCGTTTTTTCAAAGTCGTCTTGGGTTTCACCAGGGAAACCGATGATAAAGTCTGAGCTTATCAGAATATCAGGACGTGCTTTGCGTAGTTTGCGAATGATGCTCTTATATTCAAGTGCAGTATGGTTACGCTTCATCAATGTTAGAATGCGGTCAGAGCCACTTTGCACAGGTAAGTGCAAATAGCTGACTAATTCTGGTGTATCTTCATAGACGGCAATAATATCGTCAGTAAATTCGATAGGGTGGCTGGTTGTAAAGCGAACACGGTCAATGCCATCAATTGCGGCGACTAAGCGAATTAATTCTGCAAAACTACAAATTTGACCATCAAAAGTAGCGCCACGATAGGCATTAACATTTTGACCTAACAAGTTGACTTCGCGCACGCCTTGTGCAGCTAATTGAGCAATTTCAAATAGTACATCATCACAAGGACGGCTAACTTCTTCACCACGTGTGTAAGGAACGACACAGAAAGAGCAGTATTTGTTACAGCCTTCCATTATAGAGACAAACGCTGAAGGACCTTCGGCACGAGGCTCTGGTAAACGGTCAAATTTTTCGATTTCAGGGAAGCTGATATCGACAACGGGGCTTTTCGTCCCTTTAACCTGATTAATCATTTCAGGTAAACGGTGTAAAGTTTGTGGTCCGAAGATAATATCGACACACTGCGCACGTTGACGGATGTACTCACCTTCTTGAGAGGCAACACAACCGCCGACGCCAATGATAATATCGGGTTTATTATCTTTAAAATATTTCCAACGTCCTAATTGATGAAAGACTTTTTCTTGTGCTTTCTCACGGATAGAACAGGTATTTAGCAGTAGAATGTCCGCATCTTCGGCGACATCGGTTAACTGATAACCGTGGGTGCTTTCGAGTAGGTCTGCCATTTTGGATGAATCGTACTCATTCATCTGACAGCCCCAAGTTTTAATGTACAGTTTTTTTATCGTCGACATTGTGTAAATCCGGTATTTTCAGTGAGACAATAGCTAATCATTGGAAAACGTTGCGTGTAATAAGCCAATAAGGCGGTTATTGTAGTCATTTGTGTGGTCAGTGACTAGAGCAAGTCGGCGCTAATTATCTATGGCGTTTAGTTTAATAGAAATAAATTGAAACAGCGCTTACCTATTATTTAAAGTAATGAGTTATGGCATAACAATGATGAGTAATGTAAAAAACAATTTTGATGCAATTATCGCAGGTGGCGGAATGATTGGCGCTGCTGTTGCAATTGGACTGGCGCAAGAAGGATTGCGTGTTGCAATGATTGAACGACAGTCTCCAGCACCTTTTGATGCGTCATCTCATCCTGATATCCGTATTTCTGCGATTAGTTGTGCGTCCGTTAGTCTATTAAAACAATTAGGTGCATGGCAACATGTTTTAGCGATGCGTTCTGCACCTTATCTTACCTTAGAAACATGGGAAGAAGAAAATGCCCATGTAGTTTTTGATGCTAAAAGCTTAGGTTTACCTGAATTAGGCTATATGGTTGAAAACCGAATTTTGCAATTAGCACTTTGGAAAGAGGCTGAACGTTATAGCAATATCACTTTATTATGTCCAAATAGTCTAAGTAAAATGACTTATTTAGAGGATAAATGGAAAGTAACACTTTCTGATGGTAGTGAAGTGACCACCAATTTAGTGGTAGGTGCGGATGGTGCGAATTCTCAAGTGCGCCAATTTGCGGGTATTGGTAGCAATGGCTGGCAATATCGTCAATCTTGTATGCTGATCACGGTGAAAACAGCGTTACCACCTGAAAAGGGGACATGGCAACGGTTTTACCCTTCAGGACCTCGTGCTTATTTACCTCTTTTTGATCATTGGGCTTGTTTAGTTTGGTATGACTCACCAGACCGAATTAGAAAACTGCAAAATATGTCGATGACACAGCTAGAAAAAGAAATTCAACATGCTTTTCCTGAGCGATTAGGTAAAGCAACACCTATTGCCGCTGGTTCATTCCCATTAACGCGTCAGCATGCAAGTCGTTATGTTGATAAAGGCGTTATTTTGCTGGGAGATGCGGCTCACACGATCAATCCATTAGCGGGACAAGGTGTTAATTTAGGGTACCGTGATGTGGATTGTTTCTTAGACTTAGTGGCTGAAGCGAAAAAACATTTTGAACCTTGGGATTCAATGGCGTTATTGAAGAAATATCAGCGTCGTCGTATGCCTGATAATTTAATCATGCAAGCGGGTATGGACGTATTTTATCACGCCTTTAGCCGCCAATTACCAGGTTTGAAAGTCGTTAGAAATATCGGGCTTTTAGCTGCTCAACATGCCGGAAAAGTGAAAGAAGCGGCGTTACGTTATGCATTAGGTATTCAGTAATTAGAAATGCGATGATCCGAGTTGAATATTAGATCATCGCATTGCCGTTATGCTTTTAACTGTTTGGCATGAAAAGCAATATGCTCACCAATAAAACTCGCCACAAAATAGTAGCTGTGATCGTACCCTTGATGGAAATTCAATTGATAAGGGAATTGTTTTGTATCACAAGCTTGTGCAAATAATTCAGGTTTCAGTTGCTCTTGATAAAAAGGATCATCAAGTCCAACATCAATACGTATAGGTAACACATTTTCTGCTTGGTTAATTAATGCCACTGCATCATATTGTTGCCATTGCGTCGTATCATCGCCTAAATAAGCACTAAACGCTTTTTTACCCCAAGGAACAACTGATGGTGCCACGATCGGAGAAAACGCTGACACACTGCGGTAGCGTGCTGAATTTCGCAGTGCAATTGTTAATGCGCCATGCCCTCCCATCGAATGACCACTAATAGCACGTTGATGAGTCACAGGAAAATGCATTTCTATTAATGTAGGAAGTTCATCAACAATGTAATCATACATATTGTAATGAGTATTCCACGGCGATTGTGTTGCATTGAGGTAGAATCCTGCACCTTGCCCTAAATCATAAGCACTATCATCAGCGACATTTTCACCGCGAGGGCTGGTATCGGGTACCACTAAAATAATGCCATGTTGCGCTGCAAATTGCTGAGCACCTGATTTAGTAATAAAATTTTGTTCATTACAGGTTAAGCCGGATAACCAATATAAAACAGGGTATTTTTGTCCTTCGTCTTCCATAGGAGGAAGATAGATGGCAAATTTCATCTCACAATTCAACGACTTTGATGTATGTTGATAGACTTCTTGCCAACCACCGAAACAGGCGTGACGTTCAATCCTTTCCATTTTGACTCCTTTAAAAGCAAAGACAAACCTATGAAATAGAGGTTTGAGAATGGTTAATCGAAATGAATAACGGTTCGGATTGATTTACCTTCGTGCATTAGATCAAACGCTTCATTAATTTTTTCTAATGGCAGTTTATGGGTAACAAAAGGCTTAAGTTCGATAGTGCCTTTCATTGCATCCTCAACCATACCAGGTAATTGGCTACGGCCTTTAACGCCACCAAAAGCGGTACCTTTCCACGAACGACCCGTCACTAATTGGAATGGACGAGTGGAGATCTCTTGTCCTGCACCCGCGACACCAATAATAATGGATTGACCCCAGCCACGATGTGCACTTTCTAATGCCGCTCTCATGACATTAACGTTACCAATACATTCAAAAGTATGATCAACACCCCATTGTGTCATTTCAACAAGGATTTGTTGAATGGGCTTATCGTAGTCATTAGGATTGATGCAATCTGTTGCGCCAAACTGGCGTGCTAGTGCGAATTTTTCAGGATTTGTATCAATAGCAAAAATACGGCCTGCTTTGGCTTGTCTTGCTCCCTGAAGAACGGCAAGACCAATACCGCCTAAACCAAATACAGCAACTGAGTCACCTTCTTGCACTTTTGCTGTATTGTGAACCGCACCAATACCTGTGGTAACGCCACAACCTAATAAGCAGACTTCTTCGTGATTGGCTTCTGGATTGATTTTTGCCAGCGAAACTTCAGCGACCACGGTATATTCGCTAAAAGTTGAACATCCCATATAGTGATAAATAGGCTGTCCGTTATAAGAAAAACGTGTAGTTCCATCGGGCATTAAACCTTTACCTTGCGTTGCTCTGACTGCAACACATAAGTTGGTTTTGCCTGATTTACAGAATAGGCATTCGCCACATTCTGCAGTGTACAGAGGAATAACGTGATCGCCGGGTTTAACACTGGTGACACCTTCACCGATTTCGACAACCACACCAGCACCTTCATGACCAAGAATAGCAGGGAATACACCTTCAGGATCATCACCCGAAAGCGTAAATGCGTCTGTATGGCAAACACCTGTGTGACTAATTTTAATGAGCACTTCACCTGCTTGAGGTGGCATCACATCAACTTCAACGATTTTTAAAGGTTCTCCTGGCCCAAATGCGACCGCAGCACGAGATTTCATGGTGTATCCTTTTTTGTTATTAACGCAGGTAAGTGCGGATAAGTGAAATGGCATCATCAACGGAGTTTTTTTGATCTTCAGGAGAAGCGACAGCATCCATAAGACCTTCACGTAAATGACTTTCGAGCACACCCGCCATCAGACCGTTTATAGCACCTCTGATGGCGGCAATTTGTTGTAATACCTGACCGCATTCATTTTCATTTTCAAGTGCAGTTTCTAATGCAAGAAGTTGCCCTTTAATTTTTCTTACGCGAGTTAACGCGGCTTTTTTTTTCTGCTGGTGAGTGTGGCATGCATAATCCTTAAATATACTATGGGGGAGTATAGTATTTGGTAGAATATATGTACAGAGAGAGCAATCAAAAAGTGATGAGAATAAAAATAATAATGTGGAAAATGTCGCTCTTTGAGAACGGAAGAATAAGAAATGAAGAGAGAGAACAGGTGTTTAGAGAATAGATAGGGAAAATATTAAGAGATAAAAACAAAAAAAGACTCGCGATGGCGAGTCTTATCTGTTGATTTCGTGATAAACACGTTCGTAATCAATGGTGCGGGAGGCGAGACTTGAACTCGCACACCTTGCGGCGCCAGAACCTAAATCTGGTGCGTCTACCAATTTCGCCACTCCCGCAACAACTTGGAGAAAAAAAGACTCGCTCAGCGAGTCTCTCTTTCAAAATATGGCTGGGATACCAGGATTCGAACCTGGGAATGCCAGGATCAAAACCTGGTGCCTTACCGCTTGGCGATA
>NZ_MIIZ01000688.1:0-4675 GCF_001743005.1 Shigella sp. FC1967
CATCACAACACGGCCTGATCGTACACTCGCAACTGATAATGCGGGGTTAAAAATTAGTTTGTATGACTTAAATGCAATTGAAACTGCAGTAGAAATTGCTCTACCCTTGGTGATAGCACTGTCACTGCATTAAGTGTGGGAACAAGTGCCATGGTTGAAAACGCGAAAATCAAAAAAGATATTTTATCGCGTGGTCCTGATGCATTAACACTGGTGGTTGATGATGCCTGTCATGCACTTTATTCAACGGATACCGCCAATATTATCGCGCAAGCAGCACAAAAAATGGGTTTTGATTTATTAGTTTTCGGTGAAGGTTCTGGCGATTTATATGCACAACAAACGGGTTTAGCGGTAGGTGAATATTTGGGGTTACCTTGTGTAAACGCCGTAAATAAAATCACCGTTGAGGGTGACAAAATCATTGTTGAACGCGATTTAGAGAATATCACTGAAGAACTTGAACTGACATTGCCTGCCATTGTGTGTGTCACTTCAAGCATTAACACCCCCAAACTCCCTTCAATGAAAGCGATTTTAGCCGCGAATAAAAAGCCCGTTGAAAAGCTAGGGTTAGGTGATATCGGTGTGGATATTTCTGCGCTGACAGTGGTGCAAACACAAGTTTGTGCGCCAGAGCAATCTGATCGCCTGGGTATTATTTTAGACGGTGATTCAGATGAAAATATTGCCACTTTTGCTGAACATTTACGCCAAGCGGTTAATCAATAAGGAGATTAAAAATGGCTAGTTTACTACCTACTACCTTTGTTTATGCCGAAAAAGCGGATGATTTAGCAAAGCTGATTGCGTTTGCGCGTGGTCTTGGTGAAAAGTTTAATGTGCTGTTTATTGGCGATGATGAAAGCACGCGTGAATGTGTCAATTTAGGCGCTGATTGTGTTTATTGCTTTGCCCCGCAAGACGGTGTAATTGCTGAAGATTATGCGGCTTCTTTTGCCGAAATTATTAAAGAAGCGGGTGAGAACGCATTGGTTCTACTTGCTTCATCAAAACGCGCAAAAGCGATTGCAGCGCGTCTTGGGGTGACTTTAAAAGCGGGAGTTGTCAGTGATGCATTAAGTCTTGCTATTGAAAATAATGCGGTGATTGCCACACACCAAGTCTATGGGGGGTTAGCGCATGCGAAAGCAGAAATCCGCTCACCTTATGCTATTGCTACTATGGGCAGTGCACTCGATGTGGAAACCATCAAAGACGCACCCAATGCACAAGTGGTGCAAAGTCCCTTTATCGCGCCTGCACATACATTAAAAGTATTAGCGCGTAAGCCAAAACAAGGTAGTACCGTTGATTTAGGTAAAGCGCATTGTGTTGTGGGTGTCGGACGCGGTTTTGGTCAGGCGGATGATATTGCATTAGCGTCAGCATTAGCGAAAGCCCTTCAAGGCGAAGTCGGTTGTTCACGTCCAATTGCTGAAGGTGAAGGCTGGATGGAACACGATCGCTACATTGGCGTTTCCGGCGTGACTTTGGGTGCGGATGTTTATGTGGCTGTCGGTATTTCAGGGCAAATCCAGCATATGGTGGGTGTGGATAGAACAAAAATCATCGTTGCTATCAACAAAGATAAAAACGCCCCCATTTTCAATATGGTGGATTACGGTATTGTTGGTGATCTCTACAAAGTGTTACCTGCATTAACCGCGAAGCTTGGCGGCT
Source organism: Shigella sp. FC1967 (assembly GCF_001743005.1). Classification (NCBI taxonomy): domain Bacteria; kingdom Pseudomonadati; phylum Pseudomonadota; class Gammaproteobacteria; order Enterobacterales; family Enterobacteriaceae; genus Shigella; species Shigella sp. FC1967. The sequence goes on from NZ_MIIZ01000688.1 coordinate 1,684, forward strand.
AATCACCGTAGGTCGCTTAGCGATTATTTGCTAAGCGGCCACACATAATAAAAGGATAGGAAAGTATGTCAGACGATATTTTTGACGCCATTATTGTGGGTGGTGGACTTGCTGGTGGTACTGCTGCCTATGTATTAGCACAAGCAGGGTGTGATGTTTTAGTTGTAGAGCGAGGTAATTTCGCTGGCAGTAAAAATATGACAGGCGGACGTTTATACGCGCACAGTCTTGAAAAAATCATTCCCAATTTTGCTCAAGAAGCCCCCGTTGAGCGCCTTGTGACACGTGAAAAAATTTCCATGCTCACAGAAACCGATGGGGTCACTTTAGATTATCAACATACTCAGCAAGAAGAGGAAGCCGCTCGCTCTTATACCGTATTACGTTCTTCTTTTGATCAATGGTTAATGGAAAAAGCAGAAAACGCTGGCGCACAAGTGATCACCGGTGTTCGTGTTGATGAAGTGTTGGTGAAAGACGGAAAAGTGTGTGGTGTTAAAGCGGGTGATGATGAAATTGAAGCCCATGTGGTTATCCTCGCTGATGGTGTTAATTCATTATTAGCAAGACAGTTAGGGATGACACAAAAAGTTAATCCTCACACCGTAGCGGTGGGGGTTAAAGAGTTATTGGAATTCACGCCACAACAAATGGAAGATCGATTTGGGTGTACTCACGATGAAGGTTTAGCTTGGCTTTTTGCTGGCGCACCATCAGGCGGATATTTAGGTGGCGGATTTTTATATACCAACAAAAACACGGTGTCTTTAGGCCTTGTTTTGGGGCTACATAATGTCGATAAGTTCGAAAAAACGGTTCCCCAATTATTAGAAGACTTTAAACAACATCCTGTTGTTGCACCGCTTATTAAAGATGGCAAATTATTAGAATATTCAGCGCATATGGTGCCAGAAGGTGGCATGAATATGGTGTCTGAATTAGTCAAAGATGGCGTATTAGTTGCGGGAGATGCTGCTGGATTTTGTCTCAACGTTGGCTATACCGTAAGAGGGATGGATTTAGCGATTGCTTCTGGTGAAGCAGCTGCAAAAGCCGTATTAATGGCGAAAGAGCAAAACAGCTATAGCCAAAAAGAACTCAGTTGCTATCAATCTTTATTAAATGACAGTTTCGTCATGAAAGATATGAAGTTATACAAAGACTTACCTTCTTTCCTCGATAATACAAGATTCTTTACGGATTATCCGCAAATGGCTGCCAATGTCATGCATGACTTATTCGTGATTAATGGTCCAGAAAAACCGGTGCGTAAGAAAATACTGTCTCAAGTTAAGAAAGTCGGTGTAATGAACTTAATTAAAGATGGATTTAAGGGGGTACGTTCTTTATGAGCCAAGTAAACGTAGACGTTAAATTAGGGGTCAATAAATTTAATGTAGATGAAGAAAATCCACATATCGTCTTAAAGGATGATATTGATCCTGCACAATTTGAAATCTTAATGAAAGCTTGCCCAGCGGGTTTATATAAAAAAGATGAAAAGGGGCAATATCTTTTTGATTATGCCGGATGTTTAGAGTGTGGTACTTGCCGTGTTTTATGTGGTGAGACGATTTTAAAAAAATGGGAATATCCGTGTGGCACATTAGGGATTGAGTTTCGTTACGGCTGATGTGATAACTTTTATCCCCCTTCTAGAATAACCTCCAAAAATTTAACTAGAGGGGGAGATAATAAGTTTATTTATCTTAATGAATGTATTTTCCGATACTCTGATGGGGTCATAAAAAATTCGGATTTAAATTTTCGACTTAAATTAGAAATATCGCTAAATCCACATTCATACGCTAATTGTGTAATATTTTTCTCTGCTAAAAGAGGATTGACTAAAGCCGTTTTATAATTCTCAAGACGTTTTTGGTAGATCCAACGAAGTACAGAGGTATTTTGTTCTTTAAATAACATCTGTAAATAGCGCACGGAGATCCCACAAGCATTGGCACATTCATTCACGCTGAGATCTGGATCAGACAGGTGTTGCTCAAGATAGTGCTGAGCAAAATAAAACAGCGTTGACCTTCCTAAACTTTGAGGAGGAGTTGCAATACTGTATTCACTGAAAGCGGACGTAATTAAATTCAATAAAATATCAGCAAGTTGTTGCGCATGCTGTGGTGGCATTGAATCTAGGAAAGGAATATAACGCATGACAAAGCTATAAACGAGAGATCCTGTCACGCTATTACCTCGAATTGCTCTTGCGGTAAGATTTTGGGTATTACCTAAGCGTGATGCGAGTTTTTCTCTTGGGATCAAAATTTTAAATAATGAGTAATCATTATCAAAAGACCATGATACGGGTCTTGCCATATCAAAAATACAAAAGTCTCCCTGCCGTAGAAATGCGGTTCTTCCATCTTGAGTAAGGTGGCTGGTCCCTGAACGCTGTATCTCAATTTGAAAATGCTCTTCTAAGCTAAGTTTATGGGTTAAAGGACGGCTGCTTGCCCAGTGACCATTAGACTCTAGCTGAATAAAACGAATATTTGTCACCTTCTGCTCGACAATGTTGGCATAAAATCGAGAGTGAGGAGGCAATTCGACTTCATTGCATTCATAAGACGATAAAAAGCGGTCTTTTATTGTATCCCTGAATACGGAAAACCGATCTACGTCAGGGAGCTCCCGAGTCGTAAACATGCTTTTCATAGTACGCCCACTTTTATTGAAAGTATTTTTGTTGTGTTGCTATCAATTTAGTATAAAAAACGATTTAAACTAGGTCGAAATAGAATAATGTTTTTATCACTTTAATCTTAAAAATTAGAATAGTGCGTTTAAATAATGATTAACAGAGACATTCATTATCTATCTTGTTAATAAATTGAAGATAATATATTTAAAAATTTTTAATTTATTTAAACTAACATCATGTAAATTATAAAATTAATTTATATCATTTTTTATGTTATCATTTCTATCCTATTAATCCTAAGTTAATTTCCTATCTTTAGAGAGAGATCGCATAAAT
>NZ_MIIZ01000689.1:0-4672 GCF_001743005.1 Shigella sp. FC1967
AGTTAATATAAGAATATTAACAGGATTTTATTATCGAGGTATTTATGAAGAAATATAAAAATAACGAGTGAAAAAAAAGAATATAATGGTGTTACTTTATATAGAATTAAAAGAGTGTATACGGATAGTCCAGGCGGATGGATAGAAAATGAAAGTAATTTAAGCAGAGATGATAACTGTTTTATTTTTTGATAATGTTATGGTATTTGGTAATGCTAAAGTCACAGGTAATGCAATTATCAGGAATAATGTGAAGATCCACGGTAATGCAATAATTAAGGGAAATAGTAAAGTAAATGACAATGCAGAGATTTATGGTAATGCGTTAGTGGAAGATAATGTGACAATATCTGATTACGCTGTGATATATGATAATGCTGTTATTAAAGATAATGCTAAAGTATCAGGAGCGGCTATTGTTCGTGGTGATGCAATAGTTGAAAAAAACGGTTGGGTGACGGGTTATGCGACTATTGAGGGTAGTACGATTGTATCGGAAGATGGGTTTGTTAATAGCCAATCTGGCTCTTGGGATGATATTGATAGACTAAGAGCATTTTATATTTATATTAATAAATTTAATGAAACAGCGACTGCATATGTTAATGGTAGACATCAGGTGCCTATTACTATTTATATAGAAGCCTTAGATAAAAATGGTCGTTTCATAAAAATATCCAAAGAAGATATTTATAGAAATGTACATATAGTAAATGAAAAAAACCTTCCTATTATTAACAATAATAATATTTCTTTGTCTTGATAAAGATAATGGGTTTGTATTTCCAAGCAGTCAAGAAGCAACACTGAACTCCACATATGCATCCACTTGTGTTATTTATCTTTCTGTTAATAAAGTGATAGACACCTTTAATGTATGCGCACAAACTCACATTAAAGGAAAAGAGTATACTACAGCCTTTAAAAATAATTACAGTGAATATTTAAACTATATCACTCTGGATGTCGCACCAAAAAAAAATATTTACAGAGGCAGATGTAGATATAAATCCACTGGTAAATCCTAAAATAGAAAAAAAATGTAGAAACATCAGGTGATGTCTTAACGAAATATTATCTAAGGTTTAACGGCAATAATAAAACGGTAACTAAGAGTGTAGAATGTGAAGAAAATAAATCTTTTCATTTTTATCAAAAAGGTCATTACCAGATAATTAGCACTTCGACTTGATAATCATATTAAACAAATTTCCATTAACGCCTTATTATTACACTAAGAAATTTCATTTTAAACCTGATACTTTAATTCCAGTCACATCAGAAAATAATGAGGATGGGTTATGTTTCTGGAGCTATAGTATAGAATATGGGGAAAGCATTTTACATCCAGCAGGGAAGATAAAGAAATGAATTGTATTATATATGATCAATATGGTAATGATCTTAAAGTATCAATTAAAGCAGATGAAAACAATAAATTAAAGTTTTATTTTGGGTCATAACTATTAAATAAAGAGGTCACTGATTATAAGTGACCTGATAAATTATAAGTCGCGTTTACCACCCCTGAATAGCACCACCTTTAAAAATAGTTTCAGCGGCTGTTGCCACTTCGGGGGATTGATAGGCTTTAATAAAATCTCGCACATTATCAGCGTCTTTGTTTTCTTCTCTTGTCACAATAATATTGGTGTAAGGTGAATTTTTATCCTCAATAAAAATACTGTCTTTGGTTGGCGATAAATTAATTTGTTGGATATAAGTTGTACTGATAATAGCGACAGTGACTTTGGGATCGTTTAAAACTCGTGGCAATTGCGCGCCTTCTAGCTCCATAATTTTAAGCTTAAGTGGATTATCAATAATGTCGATAGCTGTAGGTAATAAACCACTGTTTGGTTTGAGTGTAATCAGGTTTTCTTTATCTAATAATAGTAAGGCTCGACCTAAATTGGTGGGATCGTTAGGAACTGCAATGGTATCGCCTAATTTTAACTCAGAAGGATGTTTAATCTTAGTTGAATAGCCCGCCATAGGAAAAACAAACGTATTGCCCACTGCCACTAAATTGTAACCGCGAGATTGATTATCTTGAGCAAGAAAAGGGCGATGTTGAAAAACATTGGCATCAAGTTCTTTGTTTGCCGTGGGATCATTAGGTAATAATGAACCACTGAAACTCACCAATTCAACTTCTAAGCCATATTTTTCTTTTGCGACTTTTTTGGCGACTTCAGCCACATCTTGCTCAGCACCATTAATCACACCTACTTTGATTGAATAGCTGTTTTTATCGCTATTATCACAGCCTGTTAATAATGTTCCTGCTAATAATAGCGCGCTGAAAATCCTACCAGAAAAATGTAGTGGCATAATGCATTCCTATCAAAATTTATTTATTAATAAATAACTTAGAATCAGATGAATAGTCAATGAAATCGCATATGACAAATATTCACATGATATAATTTAATGATAAAAACAATATGAAAATGAGGTGTAGAGTAGAAAAGTAGATAAAGAAGGAATGGCAAGGTAATAGAATAAAAAGGAATAAATAAAAATCCGAGCACTCAGGCTCGGATTTGAAGATAATAAATGCGGTATTATTATTTATTACTTTATTATTGCGCTTTCTTAAATAAAAGATGGCCCATTTTATCGGCTTTAGTATCAAGATAATGTGCATTACTTGGATTACGTCCGACGATCAAAGGAACGCGTTCGATAACATTAATGCCTGCAGCTTTCATGATTTCAATTTTCTTCGGATTATTGGTTAATAATCGCACTTCATGAACACCTAATAGATTATACATATCAGCACAAAGGGTAAAATCGCGTTCATCAGCTTTAAAACCTAACTCGAGGTTCGCTTCAACGGTATCTAATCCTTTATCTTGTAATGCATAAGCTCGTATTTTATTTAGCAACCCAATATTTCGGCCTTCTTGGCGATGATAAAGTAATACGCCACGACCTGTTTTGCTTATTTGTGAAAGTGCAGCTTCAAGTTGAAAACCACAATCACAACGTAGACTAAATAAAGCATCACCCGTTAAGCATTCTGAATGAATACGAGATAATACGGGCTCTGAGCCTGAAATATCGCCATAAACAAGGGCGACATGATCTTTTCCTGTTGCGATTTCTTCAAAACCCACCATTAAAAACTCACCAAAAGGAGTAGGTAGTTTTGCTTCTGCGATACGTCTTAATTTCATTATTTTTGACTCATAATTTCAGGTGAAACTCTCGTTCAAGATTATACACTTTATAACGAGAACAAAGAGAAATAAAACACTGAAATGCTTCCATGTCTAATAGGCAAGGAAATGGGATTACACACACTTATAAATTCACACCACTACAAATTATCAGATTTTATGCCTTCTTGCATAATGATTTATTGCTAAACTTGCATCGTTTATACTGATCATCTTTGGCTGTGATCGGAAGATAACATGTGTATTTACAAAGGGGCGATATATTGGATAAGCAAATAACAAAGTTGATTCTGTTAGGTAGTGTGTTGCTCTTAGTCATACCAAGTGTTGTATTGCTATTGGGTTGGAAATGGCAACCGACTGATCATCCTTTAGGCGGTATAAGCACATTATGGATAGCAGATAGTGCAGCAAAACCTTGGGGCGCTGTGACGATGATTGTTTTTTTCGTGTTGCTCTTTAGGATCTTAAAATTAAAAAGTAGCCACTTTATTCAATTAGCTGTGATAATTATTGCTACATTATCTATTGGACAACTCATTAAAGTTGCGGTTAAAAATACAGTAAAAGAGCCTCGCCCTTATGTTGTTTGGGTTAGTGAAAGTTTGCACATGAATTCTGAGGCATTTTATCAAGTACCAAGATCTGAGCGAGAGCAATTACTTCAAAATGGCTTAGCTAATTCACCAGTGATCCCTGAATGGCAACTGAAACATTGGAAAGCTGAAACAGGTTATGCTTTTCCATCTGGTCATAGTTTATTTTCGGCAACACTCGCATTATTTGTTTTTGTCCTTTTTATGTTGCGTCGTCATTATGTTTTAGCGTCACTCGGGTTATTATGGGGAATTGATGTCACAGTAGGGCGTATTGTATTAGGAATGCACTGGGCATCTGATGTGATTGTCGGTATTCTTATCAGCACAGTGCTGGTTTGGTGTGCATTTAAGGTGATTGAGCGACGTTTATTGCTCAAATCCTGACGATAACCCTTATTTTTGAGATACAGAATGTCTTTTTCGATATTTATGTGAAAAAATATACGAAAATCAGATGATTCTAAGAAATGACTTTCTTTGTGCGCAGTGAAAATGCTACCTTTATCTGTCTACTAAAGAAAAGAGAATAAAAAAGGAAATAACGTGAAAAAAGTCCTACTTTTTATTTTGGTTATTCTTGTTCTTGCCATCGTGGTGATTGCCATGACTTTAGGCACAAATAACGATCAGGTAGTCACATTTAATTACCTTATTGCTCAAGGTGAATATCGGATTTCTACCTTGTTAGCGACCTTGTTTGGTGGAGGTTTTATACTTGGCTGGATTGTCAGTGGTGTTTTTTTATCTACGTGTACGTTTATCACTAGGTAGAGCGAAACGTAAAATAAAACGCCTTGAAAGCGCCCAAGCAAAACAAGAAAACCAAGAAAGTCGCCCAACGGTTGCTTCTGCTACGAAATAAGGACGATAGCTGATGCTAGAATT
>NZ_MIIZ01000690.1:0-4663 GCF_001743005.1 Shigella sp. FC1967
TTTTTAGCCATTAGCTGACAATTAAAAGCTAAAAAAAAAAGAAAATATAAAGTCATCTTTACTATTAAATAGAGTAGAAAAAAGTAAAAGTTTTTGAATATTAAGCCGAATAAGTTTAATTGATAAATAGTTATCGCTCCTTGCTGTGTGTCCTACAAACCAATTAAATAGGTAAGGCTATGCTGAAACGAATAAAAATATCTAATGGCTTAATGTTTATCTTAATACTGTTTTGCGCCATTCAACTTTTCTCTGGAGCAATGAGTATCCGTGATGCGAGTTTAACAAATAAGCGGATCTCACAATTAGCGAATGGCTTTGAACAGATAAAAACGATGGATTATGGTTATGCTGAGTTAAATAAATTACGTGAAGATATGCTAAATATTATGTTTGATGCTCATCTCACACCTGATATTGCAGAAAATAAAATCTCTGATTTCCTTTCCTCTTATCCAAAAAGAAAACAAGAAGTTATACGTATTATTACCGCATACTTCACGGCGACCGAAGAAGCCAATTTTGATCCTGAAAAAATAGGGAACATGAAAAAAGCGCTTTAATCGTGTGCTTTACGATCTTGACCAACTTGTATCATGTCTAGAGATCCGCGATTACTACGGTTTTCAATCTCTTTATGCTCATAATACCAATGAACGATTCACTCAATCCCTTTATGAAGCCACCGATTATCTCAGTGATAATGTTGTTACTCACGCAATAAAAGCAGCTCAAGGTAATTATGAACGTACCCTGGCATTAGCTTTTATCTTTATGTTTATTTTTATTCTTTTCACTGTCCTTGTTGTACTTTGGATACGTCGAAATATTGTTTTACGTATAAATCAAGTTGTCGATTATATGTCGGAGATTTCACAAGGAAACTTAGTAGAAAATAAAGATGTCACAGTAAAAGGAAATAATGAAATCGACCAATTAATTACAGGTATTCAATATATGCGTACCGAATTGTCATTAATTGTGAATGCGATCCGCGGAACAAGTCATCATATTTATACCGGTGTTCAAGAATTATCTGCGGGGAATACCGATCTTTCTTGTCGTACTGAAGAGCAAGCGAGTGCATTAGAAGAAACGGCATCAAGTATGGAACAACTCACAGCAACAGTGAGAAATAATACAGAAAGTGCTCGTGAAGTTTCACACCTTATCCGTCAAACTTCCAATATTGCCAGCAAAGGGGGCGATGTCACCAATAGAATGGTGAAAACGATGACTGACATTGCTGATAGCTCACAAAAAATTGGGGAAATTACAGCCGTTATCAATAGCATCGCGTTCCAAACCAATATTTTATCATTAAATGCTGCGGTTGAAGCCGCCAGAGCTGGTGAGCAAGGTCGAGGCTTCTCAGTGGTTGCCACTGAAGTAAGAGAATTAGCACAGCGCAGTGCTGAGGCGGCAAAGGAAATTAAAGAACTTATTGATGCCTCTATTAGCCGAGTGCGTCATGGTAATGAACTTGTTGAACAAGTGAGTATTTCTATGGGCGAAATACTGACATCCGTAAAACATGTAGAAGATTCAATGACTGAAATTTTATCTGCGTCAGAAGAGCAAACGCGAGGTATAACTCAAGTCTCTCTTGCTGTCACTGAGATGGATAAAGCCACCCAGCAAAATGCGACGATGGTTGAACAATCTTCCGCTGTTGCCAGCCTATTGACTGAAGAAGCCGGTAATCTTGAACAAATCGTTGAGCAATTTAAAACGGTCGAAAGTGATCAGCTCAATAAAAAAAGTACAACACAGCGTAATAGAAAAACAGTTCTCATCTGAAAAATCACTATATACAAAAGATGAAAAGATAAAAAATACCGTCAAAGATGAAGTGAAAGAGGGAAAATCGACAAAAGGCGCAGCAACGGTAAATGATGGTGAAGATGATGATTGGACTAGCTTTTAACTCATTGATTTGATCATGATAAGAACATGATTTAGATAAACACAAAGACACCTATTTTTAGTAGGTGTCTTTTCCTTTTACTTCTTAAATAATGACAAATTAATTAAATACATTGATTGCACTCACTAAGTAGTTAGTTTGTACTTTCATTTCACCTGAAATCATTGAGGCCTTAGAAACATAATTCGCATTTTCATGCGTAATCGATTCCAATTTTTCAACAGCGCGACCAAGCTCTTTTAAACCCGCACTCTGTTCTGATGATGCAAGACTGATTTCACCAATTAAATCGGTCACGTTTTTAACATGCACCACAATATCTTCCATTGTTCCAACGGTTTCATTGACTTGCTTTGAACCGACTTTGATATTACTACTTGAAGCACTGATCAAGGCTTTAATCTCTTTCGCCGCTTCTGCGCTGCGCTGCGCTAATTCTCTTACTTCAGTGGCAACCACTGAGAAGCCTCGACCTTGTTCGCCTGCTCTGGCAGCCTCTACGGATGCATTAAGTGCAAGGATATTAGTTTGGAAAGCAATACTATCAATAACACCAATGATACTACTAATGCGATCAGAGCTTTTCGCAATATCATTCATCGTATTAACGATATTATCCATTGCACTACCTCCTTTTATCGCTGCTTCACACGTGATATTCGAAAGATTGTTTGCCTGCCCTGCCGTTTCACTATTACTGCTGACTGCTGTCGTTAACTCATTCATCGTTGAAGCAGTTGCTTCAACATTGCTAGCAGTTTGCTCTGTTCTCACATACAGATCGCGATTACCTGCGGCTAATTGATCACAAGAAATATCCACTTGATGAATTTGATGACTTACATCACTGACTAACCAACGGAACATACGTCCTAATTGATTAACTGAACGCTGTGTCATACCTATTTCATCAATACGATTTATATATGTAACGTTATGCTCATCGCCAGTTGCAACACGATTTGCTTGCTCATTAAGTAGTCTGATTGGCTTAACAATCTGAAAATAGAGAATACGTTCATTTGCCATCAGTAATACCAACAAAATCGCGATATGCATAAAAAGGGCATAACCCGATAAACCCACAAGCCATGCACTTAACAACATAAAAGGTAAAGGTAAAAGGATAAAAAGACGGAGTCGTTTTTTTAATGAAATAGTTTGATTCCATGATCGCCAACGCTGCCATCCTTTATAAACAAAAGCACCTTTTAAAAACGTGTGTGAAGGATACTTACCTTGATTAAATGCGGTATAAAGTACTGAAGCTTGTGCGACTTCCTCTTTTTTTGCGGCGGTCCTCACCGACATAAAACTTTGAATTTTTCCCTGACGTATAATAGGGGTGATATTCGCTCTGACCCAATAGTGATCCCCATTTTTACGCCGATTCTTCACAATCCCAGTCCAAACTTCTCCTTGCTTTAACGTTCTCCACATATCCTTAAAGACTTCTGAAGGTATATCTGGATGTCGGACAATATTATGGGGTTGCCCCACAAGCTCTTCCAATGAAAACCCACTGGCTTCGACAAAATCCTCGTTGGCATAAATAATATTGCCATTAAGATCTGTCGTCGACATCAGTGTTGCGTTTTCAGATACCGGGAATTCTCGCTGTGTCACCGGTTGATTGTTACGCATTAGTTACTCTCCTCGACATTGAAATTAAATCATCTCAATAAAAAAAAGACTGCCTAAATAACTATCGTTTCGGCTGTTAGGAGAATAACTTTAATAATAAGTGAAAATACTTACTTTTAAATATTAGTTTTTTGAATCAGTTCAAAAATTTTTAATTGTCCAGGCTATTAATTAATGCCTGTGAACTTAACACTAATGTCTTCGCACACTCATCACGTTTCTGTAATAACGCCATAAAAATAAGGTCAGTGATCGTGTTTTGTGCTGTACGTGAAGAAATTGAAGCACTTCGCCACTCCCCCTCATCCGCAATTGTTTCTAATATATAATCAGACATTCTTCCTAATGGAGAGTGTTTTTCTCCTGTAATAGCAATGATTTTTGCTCCCTGTTTTTTAGCCACAGAGGCTGCAACTAACATATCTTTTCTTTTGCCACTATAAGAAATAACTATCTGTAAATCCTTTGGACTTAACATTTGAGCAACAGATATTTGTATATGATGATCTGTTTCAATCAACGTTGTTATCCCTATTTTCTGTAATTTATAACTTAAGTCTCTCGCAACTAATCCTGAACCCCCAATCCCAATAATCTGAACTCGCTGAGCTTCATCAATAAGCTGGATCACTTTTTCAAAATGAAGATAATTAATTTGGCGAGTCGTATCGACAATTGAATTATTTTTCTCTTGTGCGAGTTTTTGCGCGATAACCACTAAACTATCTTCAGAGCCTATTTGATTGTGTAATATGCTAGGATTTATACCTGAATTTGCATTCTTTCGCCCAAGCTCTTCACTAATTGCGAGCTTCAAAGAAGGAAAGCCTTTAAATCCTATTTTTTGACTAAATTTAACAATGGCAGATTGACTCACACCCATAATTTCAGCAAGTTGCTGTGACGATAAAGTGATTGTTTTTTTCTGGATTATCTAAAATATAGTCTGCTATTTTTTCGCTGATTTGTAGCCATACCTGGCTTTTATCCAGGCAATTTTTCGTTAATGTTGGCATAATGACAATATCCACTTTCGAGTATTATATAGTTTATATATGGAATAATTCTTTGATACAGCGTTTTAATATCTCA
>NZ_MIIZ01000691.1:0-4633 GCF_001743005.1 Shigella sp. FC1967
GTATGACACATATTTTAGAAGGCGAGTCGTTGCTTAATGACGCTACAGGCTTAGTCTGTTTTAGCTTTGCGGTCGTAGCAGCATTAACAGGCTCTTTTTTCTATTGCTTCAGCAACGGGGCAATTTTTTATTAGTTGCTTTAGGTGGTGCGGCGATTGGTTTGATTGTGGCTGGCGTGATTGGCCGATTAAATCAGTTTTTGGTTAAACGTACCGGTGAAGATCCGGCTATCCAAATTTTGATCAGCTTATTGATGCCGTTTATTGCGTATTTATTGGCAGAGCATTTCCATGTGTCGGGGATCTTAGCCGCAGTGGTTGCAGGTATTGCAATGCACTACGAAAAAATTGTTGGTCGTATGCAAGCCGCCACACGTATGCAAAGTAAAGCGGTTTGGGATACGGTTCAAGTTGCGCTTAATGGAATGATTTTTATTCTATTAGGTGAACAACTTCCTGCAATGTGGAAAATTTTACCTGAAGTGACGCAATCAGCGGGTGCAACTAATCCTTGGGCTGTTTTAGGTTATATCATCGTTATTACAATAGGGCTTGCTGTACTACGTTTTACATGGGTGTGGATCTCTATGTCACTGACAGTATTCCGCTCTCCTGATAAACGTTTATCTCGCCATGATCTGCGCTTAATGGCGATTATGGCAACGGCTGGTGTCAGAGGGGCGATTACGTTAGCGGGTATCTTAACTTTGCCTTTATTAATGACAGACGGCTCACCTTTCCCAACACGAGATCTCGCCATTTTTATTGCGATGGGCGTTATTCTCTGTTCATTATTGATAGCCACAATTGCATTGCCGATTTTAACTAAAGGGCTATCAGAAGATTTACCTTATGAAAATGATGAAATTCGTACGCGTTTAGCGTTAAACGAAGCAGCGATTGCGCATATTAATGAGTTAATGAATCAGCCTTGTGAAGATCTTGATGAGATGTCACTACGCAATGAAGCTGGTTCGCATTTATTAGAAATTTATAGCCGTCGCCTTGATAGTGAAGACAGTGTGCAAGAAGGAGCGCTTGATCTGAAACGCTTGTTTAGCATGGAGCGCCAGTTGTCGCGCAGTGCGTTAAAAATAGAGCGTGATACATTACAGCAGTTACGTAAATCACGTCATATTAGCGAACATATTTTTCATCGTTTACGCCATGAATTAGATTTAAAAGAAGAAGCGCTGAATCATCATTTGAGTTAATTTAGGGCAATATTATCGTCAGATGATGATTGATTGTCTGACGATTTTAAAAAAATGAACGAATTGTGTGTTCATTCTCGCACTGTGTAAGTCGAAAAGAGATCAGACCGTTTTAAAAGCATAAAAGCGGTGTAGAATAGAGGCATTATTGCTTTGTCTATCTCAAAGCTGAATTAGTACGTTAAAATAAGTTTAAAGCGAAAATAATATCTTAAAGCTATTGGCTAATGTGAGATAGCAATGATGATTTATTTTTGCGCACAATAGGGATGACAAGGTATATTGTTGTCATGACTAAACGGACACTCAAATAAATGAGGGGATCATGCGAATTAAATTGTTATTGGGAGCTGCTGCAGCGTTGTTACTAGCAGGCTGTTCTGCAACAAACACATTAAGCACTGCGGGCTCACAGGTACAAATCACTGATACGCAACCAGGCAGTGAATGCCAATTATTAGGAACAGTGACAGGTGTTCAAAATAACTGGTTATCAGGTTCCCGTACTGAAAGCCAATCACTGCGAGGTGCTGCTAATGATCTGCGTAATAAAGCAGCCGCAATGGGAGGTAACGTTATTTTTAACGTGGGTACTGACGCAGGTAGCTTTGTTGATAGCTTTGCACCATTAGATAGCAAAATGAGTGGGCAAGTTTATAAGTGTCAGTAATTGAATATGTGGTTACTTTTTAAGTACCAAGATCTGACCTCAATATCTCTTTTCTTTGAGGTCAGATTTGTTTTTTATTATTAAGGGTAACTTTATTGAGTATTTAGATCTGCTTAATAGCCTTTTTTATCTCGATATCACCATCTAATATTGGAATACATTTTTTAAAGGTATTCTTCTTGTCTAAAATTTCAGCCAGTGTTAAGGCTACATTATCAATAGATATTTCGCCATCAGCGGGTATTTCTTCTTTTTTTTGTGCAGATCTTATGTGTTCCTGAATGTTCAGTTAAATAACCAGCTTGAATTATTGTGTAATCGAGGTGGGTCTGATTGATCAGATAAAGATCTGCAAAATATTTAGCAGTAAAATAATCAACTAATGTGGTCCATTTATCAGGTAATAAAGAATTTACTGCACTAAGCATGATATATCTTTTTATACCTTTCTTCATGGCAATCTGCATGGTTTTTACGGCACCATGTAGATCAACCTGTAATAGATCGTCCCCTCTAGAGCCCGTTGTAAAATAGATGGCATCTACATGTTCAGGGAATTTATGAGAAATGGAAGACAAAGGTTTTGTGATATCTAGTTCAATTTCACGATAATGTGAATTTTTGATTTTAGATGAGTGTGAGATTTTTCTGGTAGTTCCGATGACATAGTGTCCCTTAGCTAATAATGTTTCAACTAATTTATACCCAACTCGACCTTTTGCACCGATTACCATTATGTTCATATTGTCTCCTCAATATTATTTAAGTGTTCACTGATTTAAAAGACAAAAAGCACCAAAGAAGGTGCTTTTTCATAATGAAAGAAAGTGAACATAACTTAATTAGATAAATGATTTTTATGAAAATCACCACAAAACCTATCTTTATAGTGTAGTCACTTTTGTGTGATTATGTTGGATTAATGACATCATCTAAACGTAAATAGTATGGGTTAGTATCATGGATCACTCTTGACGTAACCCTAAATCAAGTAACGTCTTACTTGGTTCACCACCAATTTCACGAGTGAGTTTAGGTACCATATAACCTGAAACTAAGCTCATTAGTGCTTTCATAATTTCTCTCGCTTCATTGTCTGGCACCATAAAGTGAGCAGCACCTTGTACTTTATCGAGAACATGTAAGTAATATGGCATAATGCCAGCATCAAAGAGGGCGCGACTTAAATCCGCAAGGATTTCAGCACGGTCATTGACACCTCGTAATAACACACCTTGATTCAATAGTGTGACGTTGGCATTTTTTAGCTTTGAACAGGCTTTTCTCAATGTATCATCAATCTCATTGGCATGATTGATGTGCAGTACCATGATATTTTGTAAACGCGATTGTTGCAGGCGTTTACATAGGGTATCAGTAATACGTGCAGGAATAACCACGGGTAAGCGAGAGTGGATACGTAAGCGCTTAAGATGAGGGATCGCTTCTAATTGTGTAATTAACCAATCAAGCTCATCATCTTTCGCCATAAGAGGATCGCCTCCAGAGAAGATGATTTCATCGAGTTTTGGGTTATTTTTGATATACTCTATTGCCTTTTGCCAATTTGCTTTGTTTCCTTTGTTATCTTCATAGGGAAAATGACGACGAAAACAGTAGCGACAATTGACAGCGCAACCACCTTTGACCAGAAGCAATGCACGATTCTGATATTTATGTAATAAACCCGGCACCGCATTTTGTTGCTCATCTAATGGGTCCGTAGAAAATCCCGGTGTTATGGTAAATTCAGCATTTGCAGTTAATACTTGTAAAAGTAATGGATCGTTAGGATCGCCTTTTTTCATGCGTGCAACGAATTCACGGGGAACCCTTAGCGGAAAAAGTCGTCGCGCCTGAGCCCCTTTTTGGAGATCAGCGTGATCTTCCAACGCTAAAAGTTGGAGTAATTCAACAGGATCACTGATTGCCTGCGCGAGTTGTGTTAACCAGACTTCTCTGGTGGGGTGATTATGAGTTACAATGTGTGCCATTTTTTGGCTATGCCATTTTAAATTAAAAAAGTTAGAGGATATTCATGGCTTCTTATAATACCAACGATTTTCGTTCAGGTCTTAAAATCATGTTAGATGGCGAGCAGCCGTCATTACTGAATGTGAATTTGTTAAACCAGGTAAAGGTCAGGCATTTGCTCGTGTGCGTCTGCGTAAACTGATTTCTAACAAATTACTGGAAAAAACATTTAAATCTACTGATTCTGCTGAAGGTGCAGATGTCATGGATATCAACTTAACTTACCTGTATAACGACGGTGAGTTCTGGCATTTCATGAACAACGAAACATTCGAACAATTAGCTGCCGATGAGAAAGCGGTTGGCGAAAACGCAAAATGGTTGATTGACCAAGCTGAGTGTATCGTAACACTGTGGGATAATCGTCCTATCGCTGTTATTCCACCAAACTTTGTTGAATTAGAAATCGTTGATACTGATCCAGGTCTGAAAGGTGACACCGCAGGTACAGGTGGTAAACCAGCAACATTAAGCACTGGTGCGGTTGTTAAAGTTCCACTGTTTGTACAAATCGGTGAAGTTATCAAAGTGGATACCCGTTCAGGTGAATACGTATCGCGTGTAAAATAATCGCATAGATTATTTTACTGGATGTAGCGTTAAGCACAATAAATAATTAAACCAGCAACATTAAGCACTGGTGCGGTTGTTAAAGTTCCACTGTTTGTACAAATCGGTGAAGTTATCAAAGTGGATACCCGTTCAGGTGAATACGT
>NZ_MIIZ01000692.1:0-4622 GCF_001743005.1 Shigella sp. FC1967
TAAGAAGATAGGTTAAGAAAAAAACAAAGTTAAATAATATAAAAATATTATTTAATCTGATTATTTAAATAACAATTTAATTACAATAAAATTAATTTTCGATATATAAATTATTATATATCGATGGTTTTTCTTGTCAATTTTTAATTATTATTAATCATATAATTTTAATACACTTTAATAGAATAAATTAATATCATAAGTTAGTGAATTTTAAAAGAACAATCTATAACTGTTATATCCCTCAAAATTCCCCATTCCTTCTCTAAATTTTTATAATAGCCATTAATAGAAGAAAATAATTATCATTTGATTCTGTCTATTTTAGTTAAATTATTTAGTGATATTTATTAACTTCTCATTCTCTATTATTTATTATTTACAACGAACTCATCACTTATAGATTAAATAAAATGGAGGCACCTTCAAATATTTATTTAACCGTCCGTATATAATATTTAGCTATAAGAAGAAACTGGAGGTTATATGAGTATTAGTCGTCGTTCTTTCATTAAGGGGATGGGGATCGGATGTGTGGGTTGTACCGTGGGTAGTTTACCACCGGGGGCACTTGCATTTAATCCTGTAGATTCTCTTAAGGGTCAGTCAAAATTAACACCTAGCCTGTGTGAAATGTGTTCTTATCGTTGTCCGATAGAAGCTCAGGTTGTTAACAACAAGACCGTTTTTATCCAAGGAAATAGAAATGCGGAGCACCAAAGTAGCCGAGTTTGTGCCAGAGGTGGAAGTGGTGTAAGCCTTGTCAACGATCCCAACCGTATTGTTAAACCCATGAAACGCAAGGGTCCAAGAGGTGCAGGTGAATGGGAAGTTATAAGCTGGGAACAAGCTTATAAAGAAATTGCAGAAAAGATGAATACCATAAAACAGAATTATGGTGCAGAAAGTATCTCTTTTTCATCTAAATCAGGTTCACTTTCTTCTCACCTTTTCCATTTGGCTGCTGCATTTGGCTCTCCAAATACGTTTACACACGCGAGCACTTGCCCTGCGGGTAAAGCCATTGCAGCATCCGTGATGATGGGTGGCGACCTTAAAATGGATTTAGCAAATTCTAAATATATTCTTTCTTTTGGTCATAACCTTTATGAAGGCATCGAAGTTGCAGAAACCCATGAATTAATGACTGCACAAGAGCGAGGTGCAAAACTAGTTAGTTTTGATCCTCGTTTATCGGTTGTTTCAAGTAAAGCAGATGAGTGGTTTGCTATTCGTCCTGGTGGTGATTTACCCGTGCTAATGGCTATGTGCCATATCATGCTGAAAGAAAATCTTTATGATAAAGATTTCGTTGAGAAATTTACTGTTGGTTTACCTCAATTAAAAGAAGTTCTACAAGATACAACGCCTGAATGGGCACAGGCACACTCAGATGTTCCGGCAAAAGACATTATTCGTATTACTCGTGAGATTGCCGCAAAAGCACCTCACGCATTGATTATGCCTGGTCACCGCGCAACCTTTAATAAAGAAGAAATTAATATGCGCAGAATGATCTTCACCTTCAATGCCTTACTTGGTAATTTTGAACGTGAAGGAGGTATGTATCAGAAAAAAGCAGCATCAAAATACAATAAACTTGCAGGTATTAATGTTGCCCCTGAATTGGCAAAACCAAGCGTTAAAGGAATGCCTGAAATTACCGCCAAACGTATCGATGCAACAGCACCTCAGTTTAAATATATCAATAAAGGTGGCGGTATCGTTCAATCAATTATTGATTCAACATTAAGCGGTGTACCTTATCAAACCAAAGCATGGATTATGTCTCGCCATAACCCATTCCAAACCGTAAGTTGTCGCCCTGATTTAGAAAAAACGGCACAAAAATTAGATTTAATTGTTAGTTGTGATGTGTATTTAAGTGAAAGTGCCGCTTATGCAGATTATCTATTACCTGAAACAACGTATTTAGAACGCGATGAAGAGATTTCTGATGTTTCGGGTCTCAATCCAGCTTATGCCCTCCGTCAGCAAGTTGTGGAACCCATTGGTGATACAAAACCAGCTGGTTAATTTGGATGGAATTAGGGAAAGAACTAGGATTAGCTCAATATTTTCCATGGGAAAATATGGGGGTTCGCCAACTATATCAAGTCAATGGTGATGAAACGTTGTATAAGGAAATCCATAAAAAAGGCTACTTGTCCTATGGAATTCCGTTACTTTTACGTGAGCCTTCTTATGTAAAAGCCTTCGTTGAACAATATCCAGATGCTATCAAACATGTTGATGGCAACAATATGATGGAAAAATCACTGTCATTTAAATCACCCAGTGGCTTAATTGAAATCTATTCTGAAGAACTCGAAAGCCGTTTAGAAAATTATGGTATTCCTCGCTTCCATAACTTCCCATTAAAAGAAAAAGACGAGCTTTACTTTATCCAAGGCAAAGTCGCCGTTCACACTAATGGGGCAACACAATATGTACCATTATTAGCCGAATTAATGTGGAAAAATCCTGTTTGGCTCCACCCTGAAACGGCTAAAAATCATGGAATTAAACATGGTGATGAAATCATTTTAGAAAATAGTACAGGTAAAGAAAAAGCACATGCTTTGATCACTGAAGGCATTCGTCCTGATACCGTATTTGTTTATATGGGATCGGGGGCAAAAGCAGGTGCGAGAACAGCAGCGACTACAACAGGCGTTCACTGTGGCAACTTATTACCTCATGAAATTAGTCCTGTATCAGGTACTGATGTGCATACATCAGGTGTCAAAATTAGTCGTGCTTAAGGGAAAATAACGATGAACAATAATGATAAACAATTTGTCATGTTACATGATGAGAAACGTTGTATTGGCTGCCAAGCTTGTACTGTCGCGTGTAAAGTCATCAATGACATTCCAGAAGGATTTAGCCGACTTCAAGTCCAAATTCAAGGCCCTCATGATGATGAAGCAGGTAATCCACATTACCAATTTTTCCGTGTTTCTTGTCAACATTGTGAAGATGCACCTTGTGTTTCAGTGTGTCCTACTGGTGCCTCTTTTATTGATGAAAATGGTATCGTTCAGGTGAAAAAAGAGCTGTGTATCGGCTGTGATTACTGTGTCGGTGCATGCCCTTACCATGTTCGTTATATTAACCCAATAACGCATATCGCAGATAAATGTAACTTCTGTTCTGATACTCGATTAACGGAAGGTGAATTACCTGCGTGTGTCTCGGTGTGTCCAACGGATGCACTTGCTTTTGGTCGCATCGACTCACCTGAAATTCAGGCTTGGATCAAACAAAAATCGGTTTATCAATACCAATTAGATAATGTCGGAAAACCAAGTTTATTCCGTCGTAAAGAAATCCATCAGGGAGATAAAGCATGACTAGTATCTGGGGAGCCGAACTCTACTATACGCCAGATTATTGGCCTGTATGGTTAATGGCAGCTGGTTTATTAATCGTTGCTATGATAGCCGTATTAGTTATTCATGGCTTGCTACGCTATGCTCTTGCACCAAAACACGCAGGTCATTATGAAGAAGAACGAGTTTATTTATACTCTAAAGCAATACGTTTTTGGCACTGGGGTAATGCGTTACTGTTTATTCTATTACTATTGAGTGGATTTTTAGGGCATTTCTCTATCGGTAATGTCACTTCAATGGTGCTATTACATAAGATCTGTGGTTTTATTCTTATCGCGTTCTGGATTGGTTTTATTCTTATCAACTTAACAACCAGCAACGGCGTGCATTATAAAGTAAGGTTTAGCGGATTAATTGGTCGTTGTATCAAACAAGCTCGCTTTTATCTTTACGGTATAATGAAAGGCGAACCACACCCTTTCGCAGCAACTGAAACTGATAAATTTAATCCACTTCAACAACTCGCTTACTTAGGTGTAATGTTTGGCTTAGTACCGCTGCTACTTATTACTGGATTATTATGTTTATATCCTGAAGTACTGGGTGAAGGCTATTGGATGCTAAAAGCACACTTAGTGTTAGGGATCGTGGCATTAATGTTCATTTGTGCACATTTCTATTTATGTACACTGGGTGATACTTTTACTCAAACATTCCGTAGTATGATCGATGGTCATCACCGTCACAATAAACATGATGATCATGGTTCGGTAGCAGAAAAAATCGAACATTAATTTCTTAATACCCTTCTATTCCGTTTCATGTCCTAAAATGCCTGTTTAAACAGGCATTTTTTGATCTTAATTCAGATACAAGTTTATACAATGATACATATTACATTTGCGATAAGCATCATTGTATTCATTTTTTAATATCCCCCTCTCTGGCTCGTCGCTCGAACACATTATTAAACCGCCAAAAACTCATTGTGAACGCCTCTTCATACTCAGAATGAAGGGGCGACAATCATCTACCCTAATGTGATATTAACTACCATTTTCCGCAAATAGTCATTTAATGATAAATACATAAATTTTGATCTAATAACGTATTTGCACTACTACACATTTTTGCCTTTAACATATTAAAAGTCACTTTTTTAAATCCATTCGTGTGAAAGGCATCTTACATTTGCGATAAGCATCATTGTATTCATTTTTTAATATCCCCCTCTCTGGCTCGTCGCTCGAACACATTATTAAACCGCCAAAAACTCATTGTGAA
>NZ_MIIZ01000693.1:0-4574 GCF_001743005.1 Shigella sp. FC1967
GGTGTACCTGCAAACATATTTTCTAGCATACGGTTAGTTGTTGAAAAATAGCGCGCATAACCAATAAAGTAAGTTCCATATTCATTTTTTGGATGGATTAGAAAAAGGCATATTGGCTCTGACAATTTTTTAGATCTTCGCCATTCTCATCTTGAATGTTGGTTACAACATTATGTGAGCCAGGTTCTTTTTTCTTCATCGGTTAACTCTACATCATTGAATTTATGTCTGCCAATGACTTTTTTCTTGTTCAATAAGTGGTTGTTTTTTCCCATGCTTCCATATCGTGAATATATTTTTGTACAAAGGCGTAGCTACCTCCTGTAAATTCAGGATCTTCATCGCCAATAACGGCATAAGAAGCACGCTCATCTTCGGACTCTGGATTTTCTGTTCCGTCGACAAAACCAATAATAGAACGCCCATCAAAATATCTAAACCCATGCACTTCATCAACCGGTGTAACAATATTCTTTAGCTTTTGACTGATGATAGACGCTAATTCGTAACAAGCTGAAACTTTGAGCGCGCGAATATGGAAAAAAAGATCGCCGGGTGTAGAAACCGCAGTATAAGTATCACCTTTAATTTCTTTAAAAGTATTTAGTTCTTTGGGTTTTGGCTGATTGGGAAATAACGTAGTCCATGCATTTGCACCGAATCCCATGACACAACTCGTTTCTAATTCAGGAAAACGTGTTCTCATACTACGTATTAAGCCAGAAAGATTATTACAAAAATCGATCAGTGTATTACGATTTTCAGGTGAGTGGGTGAGGTTAAAAACTAAAAAATAAGCATTCTCACAGGGTGATTTCGTAACATCTTGGTATTTCATAGTGATCCCTAAATGACGAATAATAAATGAATAGTAATTAAGCTATATTTACAAAATATTGTTTTTTAGTTTTACACTAAAAACCCCTCTCTTACAAAGAGAGGATTAGATCTTTATTCGAATTTTTTATGAATAAACAGTATCAAAAATTGTATTGTATTCTCTACATTTTTATCATATTAATATACTGTATTAATTTAATATTCTCATGACTTTTATAAACTAAAATAAAGGTGTGGATGCTGCCATAAACTGGCAGGAGTGACTGTGGTTCTTTCCCATGGTATTTGCCCAATAAACCATAATTTCCAAAATTGTAATTTAGCATTAGGATTTTTTACTTAATAACTCTTGGAATGTTTCTATTTTACCAATACGAATGGAGAGTGCTGATTTATAAATATCAAAAACAAACTTAGAGCAAAACTGGCGGGAAGAGTCGTACTTAAAACCAGTGTGGTAAAGCTTATTTAATCTTTCAGGAACTTGAGCAACAAGGGCATTTTTTTGCTCATCAGAGAGTTGTGTTGATAAACGACGTATTGCATAACGCTTATCCGCAGAGCGGTTAATAAAACGAGTTAATGTGGTTGTGGTTGAGAGTGGAACTCGACTTTCGGCAACTAAATAATCTTCCCCATTATGTCCAATAATAATGCCAACATGATTACTCCAACATAAAGAAGCGGAGGAGATTTGACGAAATAAAGAGGTACCAATACACGTAAATACGATATCACCAACTTCTAAATTTTGTGGATAATCCATTTTTTATCATCATTATATGACCTATTAAAGAGAGACATTATCACCATTCTTTGACAATGATAAATACATAAGGTTTCTATTTAAAAACTCAATGAAATTAAGATAAAAAAACATTCTAATTTAAGA
Organism: Shigella sp. FC1967; assembly: GCF_001743005.1. Lineage (NCBI taxonomy): Bacteria > Pseudomonadati > Pseudomonadota > Gammaproteobacteria > Enterobacterales > Enterobacteriaceae > Shigella > Shigella sp. FC1967. The sequence goes on from NZ_MIIZ01000693.1 coordinate 1,733, forward strand.
TGATCTTAATTTTCAGAGGGATCTGATTATTTGTTCAAAATAAGAAGATGAAATTTAGAATATTAAGTTAATATTCTAATCAAGTAATCAAGCTATATTTAAGTAACTTAACTTAGTTGTTCATCAGAAATATCATATTTCACAATGACACTATTTTCGTAAAGCAATTCTGATGTAATTAATTGAGGAAAAGCGCCCACATTATTTTTTGTGTAAACATCTCGCCAAATTTCATTACAACGATATACATGCTCCCCTTTTTTGATAAAAGAAGAAGATTTCTCATAAATATGATAACGATATTCTCTTGCCTTATTACAAAGAAGTTCGCCTTCTAACTGATGTTCAGCGACATGCAATCTAATTTGGTAATCATAACATGTTGGATTATATAAGATTAAATCCACATAGTTATAAAAAATAGCAGCACCTGAGCCAAATGGAAGAACGCGTCCTTCATCAGGAAAAGGATCAAAACTGTGGTTTGCCTTTTCAATTATTTTTAATTCAGAGTGCAGTGCTAGCCAATGTATTAAATTACTGGCCTGACAAATACCACCGCCTACACCTTTTCTTGCTTCACCATAGGAGAGCTGCATACCATCAATAAAACCTCTTTTATAGCTAGGCTTACCGACTAAATAACAAAAAGAGAAATACTCTCCAGGTTTTATCACGATGCCATCTAACGCTTTTTCAACTAATTTAAGATTTGTTATTTTATTGTATTGCAATTGAATATCACTTTCGCCACGGCGACTAATTAATTTAGATGTGTGTTTTATGTGACGGTAAGAAAGTCTTTGCTCTGGTTGAATATTCTTGCTGTATTTTCGACCTGAAAATTGCCAGCTAAGAGAACGAAATAAACGACGCTGCGCCACTCTCAAAGTATAAAGAATAGGGTGATAAGACGAGAGTGTTCTACGCATAAAATCCTTTTAAACAAGAGTAAATAGAAAGGGATAACCATGAGTATAATAACGAGTTAATGAAAATATTGATACGTCGATATTCTTAAAATAATAGCGTTAAACATTTAACTCATAAATTTAATTATTGATACCTTTCGTTAAAGTTTGAGCTTGAAATATCCATGCTTAATTTCACATTTGGATACTGCTCTTTATGCTGCGCCATAATTTAAGGTAATAAATAAACGCCAACAAAATGGCTAGCACTTGAGTGTAGAATAGGTGTTCTGTGGTTTCAGTAACATTAAAATCGTTAGAAAGTCATTATCAGTCATCCAGAATCGGTTAGAGAACTGTCATTGCGAGAGTTAAATATGGGAAACTTTACTCTTTTTTTGAGTCTATTCCTTAAGCAATCAATATTCATCATATAAATCACAAAATGGGGGAGATAAACAGTTACCTTCTTTAAATGATAAGATATACTTACTATTTTATTGTCGGAAGAGAGAAGTATGGACGATTTTTCATCATCAGACTTAAAAACAATTTTGCATTCTAAGCGGGCGAATATTTTCTATTTAGAATATTGTCGAGTGATGCAAAAAGATGGGCGAGTGCTCTATTTAACTGAAGCCAAAAAAGAAAATCTCTATTTCAATATTCCTATTGCTAATACTACGGTTATTCTACTTGGAAATGGCACATCAATAACTCAAGCCGCTATACGTATGTTATCGCAAGCTGGCGTGTTAGTTGGTTTTTCTGGTGGTGGCGGTACTCCTTTATATATGGGAACCGAAATAGAATGGTTAACACCACAAGGAGAATATAGACCTACTGAGTATCTTCAAGGATGGCTTAGTTTTTGGTTCGATGAAAAAAAAACGTTTAGCTGTTGCAAAGAAATTTCAAAATTTAAGAATGAGTTATTTAACGTCGGTATGGGAAGATAATCGGATCTTAAAAAATGAAGGTTTTATTTATCATAGCAATGAGCTAAAAAAATGCCTTTGAAAATTTCCATTCGCGCACTGAACTTGCTGAAAATACCACGCAATTACTCCTTACCGAAGCTCAGTTAACTAAGACATTATATAAATATGCAGCAAATAAAGTCGGTTCAAGCCAATTTACTCGGAAACATCAATCAGAAGATAAAGCGAATAGCTTTCTTAATCATGGTAACTACTTAGCTTATGGTTTAGCGGCAAGTTGTTTATGGGTATTAGGCATTCCACACGGTTTTGCTGTTATGCATGGAAAAACAAGACGTGGCGCTTTAGTATTTGATGTTGCAGATTTAATTAAGGATGCAATTATCCTTCCTTGGGCTTTTATTTGCGCTAAAGAAGAGGCTACTGAACAAGAGTTTCGCCAACAAATTCTCCAACTTTTTATTGAACATAAAGCATTAGATTTTATGTTTGATGCTGTTAAAGATATAGCACTGCAATCTGTAACCAAACCCGCGATGATGGAACAAACATTATGATGGTGATATTTGTTTCTCAATGTGAAAAAAATGCCCTTAAAAAAACACGTAGAGTACTTGATGCGTTTGCTAATCGAATTGGTAATAACACATGGCAAACCTTAATTACCGAAGATGGATTAAATACGGTTTATAAAATGTTGCGTCAAACAGCAAGTAGAAGTACTGCTGTAAGTTGCCATTGGGTTCGTTCTCGCTCTCATTCTCAATTAAAATGGATTGTGGGTAATAAAAAGAAATTTAATAATAATGGTTATGTCCCAGTTAATGCGACAGAAAAGGATTTACTCGGCAGTCATTATGAAAATAACTGGAAATATTTACCTTTAATTTCAGCTTTTGCAGGGCTTGCTGGGTTATTACATGATTGGGGAAAAGCATCTTTATTATTTCAACGTAAAATAGACCCCACAAATAAAGAAAAAAACAAGGG
>NZ_MIIZ01000694.1:0-4521 GCF_001743005.1 Shigella sp. FC1967
CGTTCAATGGTGATGACTGAAGAACAAAAAGCATCAACCGCTTATCATGAAGCGGGTCACGCAATCATTGGCCGTTTAGTACCGGAGCATGATCCTGTGCATAAAGTGACGATTATTCCTCGTGGACGTGCATTAGGTGTGACTTTCTTCTTACCTGAAGGCGACCAAATTAGTGCAAGCCGTCAGAAATTAGAGAGCCAAATTTCAACACTTTACGGTGGCCGTTTAGCTGAAGAAATTATCTATGGTGTAGAGCATGTTTCTACGGGCGCTTCTAATGATATCAAAGTTGCAACCAATATCGCACGTAACATGGTGACACAGTGGGGCTTCTCTGAAAAATTAGGGCCATTGTTGTACGCAGATGAAGAAGGTGAAGTGTTCTTAGGTCGTTCTGTTGCTAAAGCACAACATATGTCTGATGAAACAGCTCGTACAATTGACGAAGAAATTAAAGCTATCATTGATCGTAACTATGTTCGTGCTCGTCAGATATTAATGGATAACCTTGATATTCTGCACTCAATGAAAGATGCACTGATGACTTATGAAACTATCGATGCACCTCAAATTGATGATTTAATGAATCGTCGTGATGTTCGTCCACCTGCGGGTTGGGAAGGCAATAATGGTAATAGTGGTACAACGACTACTGCCCAGCCAGCACAAACGCATGTAGCGAGTGAGCCAAAAGATAAATCTGAGTCAGAAAGTGATACGCCTTCTGATAAAAATACTCATTAATCCTTATCGGGTTATACATATTGAGTAAGCTATAAATACAAACCCCAGGCTTCTGGGGTTTTTTTATGAAGGTATCAATGAAATGAAATTAATGGTCAGAGGAACAGAATTTAACTTATCAACACCTCAAGTTATGGGGATTTTGAATGTCACTCCAGACTCTTTTTCTGATGGTGGCACTCATAATTCACTTAATGATGCCGTTGACCATGCTGCAAAATTAATTGCTGAAGGAGCTTCTATCATCGATATTGGTGGTGAATCTACCAGACCTGGCGCAAGTGATGTCTCTATTGATGAAGAGTTGCAGCGTGTTGTTCCTGTTGTTGAGGCTATTCGTCAGCGTTTTGATGTTTGGATCTCTGTTGATACATCCAAAGCTCAAGTCATTACTGAATCAGCAAATGTAGGTGCTTCAATTATCAATGATATTCGTTCGTTACAAGAGCCAGGAGCACTTGAAGCAGCGGCTAAAACGGGTCTGCCAGTGTGTATTATGCATATGCAGGGTGATCCTAAAACCATGCAACAATCGCCACATTATGAGAATGTGATGATGGATGTTGATCGTTTTTTACAAGAAAATATTCAACGTTGTGTTGATGCAGGGATCGAAAAAAATCAAATTATTCTTGATCCAGGATTCGGCTTTGGTAAAAATTTAGCGCATAATTACCAATTATTAGCACACTTAAGTGAACTTCATCACTTTGGTCTACCCATACTTGCCGGAATGTCACGCAAATCAATGGTTGGACAACTATTGAATGTGCCACCAAAAGAGCGTGTTGCTGGTAGCGTGGCATGCGCAGTCATTGCAGCAATGCAAGGCGCACAAATTATTCGTGTACACGATGTTAAAGAGACGGTTGATGCGATGAAAGTTGTACAGGCGACTCTTTCTGCAAAGGAAAATAATGAATGAGCGAACGTAAATACTTTGGAACAGATGGTATCCGTGGAAAAGTAGGTGATAGTCCAATTACACCTGATTTTGTATTAAAACTAGGTTGGGCTGCGGGCAAGGTATTAGCACGTCATGGCTCTCGCAAAATCATTATTGGTAAAGATACACGTATCTCTGGCTATATGTTGGAATCAGCATTAGAAGCGGGTTTAGCCGCAGCAGGCTTATCGGCTTCATTTACAGGGCCAATGCCAACACCTGCTGTTGCTTATTTAACGCGTACATTCCGCGCTGAAGCAGGGATTGTGATTTCAGCTTCTCATAACCCTTATTATGATAATGGGATCAAATTTTTCTCTATTGATGGTACAAAATTACCTGATGAAGTAGAAGAAGCGATCGAAGCTGAAATGGAAAAGCCAATTACCTGTGTTGAATCAGCAGAATTGGGACGTGCAAATCGTATCGTGGATGCGGCAGGTCGTTATATTGAATTTTGTAAAGGGACTTTCCCGAATGAAAACAATCTTAATGGTCTAAAAGTGGTTGTCGATTGTGCTCATGGTGCCACATACCATATTGCACCAAACGTATTTCGTGAATTAGGTGCTGAAGTGATCACTATTGGTTGTGATCCAACGGGTATCAATATCAACGAAGAGTGTGGTGCAACAGATGTTCGTATGTTGCAAAAACGCGTATTAGAAGAAGGCGCGGATGTTGGTTTAGCTTTTGACGGCGACGGCGACCGTATCATCATGGTTGACCATCAAGGTCTAAAAGTTGATGGTGACCAAATTCTCTATATTATTGCGCGAGAAGCATTACGCCAAGGTCAATTACGTGGTGGTGCAGTGGGTACTCTAATGAGCAATATGGGATTAGAAATTGCACTTAAACAACTAGGTATTCCTTTTGCAAGAGCAAAAGTAGGCGACCGTTATGTGCTTGAAAAATTACAAGAGAAAGGTTGGCGTTTAGGTGCTGAAAACTCAGGTCACATTATTTTATTAGATAAAACGACTACGGGTGACGGTATTGTTGCCGGTTTACAAGTTTTAAGTGCAATGGTGCGTAACCATATGAGTCTGCATGACCTATGTAGTGGAATGAAACTATTACCACAAATTTTAGTGAATGTTCGCTTTACGGGTAGTCACGATCCGCTACAAACATCTGAAGTTCAGAATGTCGCTAAAGCAGTTGAAGAAGAACTGGCTGGCAAAGGTCGTGTATTGCTGCGTAAATCAGGAACAGAACCTTTAATTCGTGTCATGGTTGAAGGTGAAAATGAAGAGCAAGTCACGGCGATGGCAAATCGTATTGCTGACGCGGTGAAGCACGTCGGTTAATTGATGATTTTTTCTTCAATCAATCACTTTGTAGAAAAATAACCTTGCTTGTCAGTTCAGCTTTGGTTAGTATTCACACCCGCTTAGTAAGGTCTTGAACTAAAGCGGGTGAAGCAATCGAAGGTTATCGTTAAGTCGATAAGTTCCATAGAAAAGGTAACGCAAATGTATACGGCACTCATTGTTATTCTTATCATTGTAGCAACAGGGCTAGTTGGTCTGATCCTGTTACAGCAGGGTAAAGGTGCTGATATGGGCGCTTCTTTTGGTGCAGGTGCTTCCGGTACAGTATTTGGTTCAAGCGGTTCAGCTAACTTTATGACCCGTATGACCGCTGTTTTAGCGACAGCTTTTATTGTACTTGCCCTTATTTTAGGTAATCTAAGTGCCAATAAAACTGTGCGTGAAGACAGCAAATGGATGTCTATCGAGCAGACTACAGAAGAAGCTAAAAAAGCTGAGCAGTTAGCAGCGCCTGTAGCGCCAGCAAATACAGATATTCCGCAGTAAACTAAGTAAAGATTTAAATGGGATTGTTAATTGTTACGCAGTAACAGTCTCATTAAGTGCCGAGGTGGTGAAATTGGTATACACGCTACCTTGAGGTGGTAGTGCCTATAAAACGGGCGTACGGGTTCAAGTCCCGTTCTCGGCACCATTATTCCAGATAGCTTGCGTTTTGCTTGTTATCAGCGTAAAATTTGCCACGTTTTTCGAACGCGGGGTGGAGCAGCTTGGTAGCTCGTCGGGCTCATAACCCGAAGGTCGTCGGTTCAAATCCGGCCCCCGCAACCACTTCTAACAATACAGCACTTTTCTCATTAATCATCTAGTTGAACCGATTATGATCCTGAGTGGAATGTGCCGTAAGAAGAGGTTATTCTCGAATGGCAAGTTACAGGGTCCAGTTGCATAAAGCCCCGAATTTCGGGGTTTTTTGTTATCAGAGAATAGAATACTGGGCTATAGGCCCTTTTTTTATGCCTTGGGGGTGGGTTTGTCCACATTAGAGCAAAAATTAACAGCGATGGTTTCAGCACCAGTAGAAGCATTAGGCTTTGAATTTGTCGGTCTTGAATTTATTCGTGGCCGAGAATCAACATTGCGCATCTATATTGATAGTGAAGACGGTATCACTGTTGATGATTGTGCTGATGTTAGCCACCAGGTCAGTGCTGTGCTGGATGTCGAAGATCCAATTCAAACAGTTTATAACCTTGAGATTTCTTCTCCTGGTTTAGAACGACCTTTATTCACTGCAACGCATTATGAGCAATTTATCGGCGAAGAAGCCGCTATCGTATTACGAATTGCAATGCAAAACCGCCGTAAATGGCAGGGCATTATTAAGTCTGTCGCTGGCGAAATGATCACGGTTACTGTGGATGGTAAAGACGAAGTGTTCGCACTGAGCAACATCCAGAAAGCTAACCTGGTACCCCACTTTTAAGTTTTGAAGAGGCAACTAGGATGAACAAAGAGATTCTGGCTGTTGTGGAAGCGGTCTCTAACGAAAAA
>NZ_MIIZ01000695.1:0-4517 GCF_001743005.1 Shigella sp. FC1967
GGATGTTTTATATAAAATAACTTACATAAAATATAAATAACAACCTCATAATTAATTATAAAGTTATTGTATTTATTTCATTTCAATTAGAATATTTTTAACATTAGTTTATAAGTCTAAATTATTTTAGCTTATTTAAATAAATTAAATAATAAAATTAGAAACATTAATAAAAGTAAGTTGTACTCTTATACATACCTGTTTTATATTGATTAATTATTTACGGCATATTTTCAAAATATTATCGCCCGCGTCAAAACGCAACAGGATGCCCTATAAGCAAAATAATCATTTAAGCACGCGCTCTATGTGCTAAAAAAGCAATACAAGGTAGAAGAATGACATTTCAAATTGCAGACACTCTCTATTACAACGGACTTATTTATACCGCTGATCATCATAACAATATTGTTGACGCTATCGCGATCAGCCAAGGTGTCATTATTGCTTCAGGAAAAAAAAGAAGGGTTACTTTCTTACTGTGATGAAAGCACTAAGCAGATTGATTTACAGGGAAGCATGGTCATGCCGGGCATTATTGATGCGCATATGCACCCATTTTGGGGAGGTGCAACGTTAGCAGGGTGCCATCTGGATTATCAATCACTCTCTATTGATGACATTTTATCGCGCATTCAAGAATACCTTGATGAAAACTTTATTGATAATGATACCGAATGGTTAAAAGTCTCTGCATGGTATCGTGAAGGCATGCAACCAGAAGGTGTGCAGATGACACGTTATCACCTTGATACCTTAAACACCGCTCGCCCTATTTTGCTCTTTTCTAGCGATTGCCATAGTGTACTTGCAAATTCTCGCGCTTTAGAACGATTAAATATCACGGCAGAAACACCCGATCCACCTGATGGAAACATTGAACGTGATGGTGATAGAACACCGATTGGTATTCTTGAAGATGCGCCAGCAATGCAAGCCATTGACAGCTTACCGCCACTGACTGAAGCTCAAAATTTACAGATAGCTCGCCATGTTCAAAAATTATTAAATGAACAAGGCGTAACCACTATTATGGATGCACGAGTAGGTGAGCCTCAATTACGAGCCTTTAATACATTAAGAAAAGCAGGCGAACTGACTCTTCGCGTAGAGAATGCCGTTGAAATCACCCCAGATGATGTACCTTGTATTGAAGATATTCCAAACGCGGTACGCCATGCTACTACTCGCTTTTCACAATGGCATCAAATCAGCAATGGAGCACAACCCAGTGTTGCGATCCGCCATATCAAACTTTTCCTTGATGGTGTATTACAAGCGCCGATTATGACAGCGCGCTTACACTCACCTTATCGTATTAATGTTGGCACTGATGACACACCACATTGGCAAGATTCTGAACATATTGGTGATCTCTATTTCTCTCCTGAAATTTTAACACCGTTAGTCACAGAAATTGCTCGTGCGGGCTATCACCCTCATATTCATACGGTTGCTGAAGGTGCAATTAGTACGGCCCTTGATGCTATTAGTGAAATGCGTAACGCCTTACCTGAAAAAGACATTAGACCAGGGCTTGCGCATAATGAATTGATGTGTGAAAAAGATTATGCGCGTTTCGCACAACTAAACACCTATCCTTTTCTTTCATTTCAATGGGCGGCGGTTGATCAAAATAACATCGAAAAAGATATTGAAATGTTAGGTAAATCTCGCTGCAACTATTTAGAAACTGCTGGAAAATTTATTGATGCTGGCGTCACTGTGGCTTTTGGTAGCGATTGGCCAATTGATCCGCTTAATGAATGGTATGATTTTAAAGTCGCAATGACTCGCCAAAAAGAGGCAACAAGTCCTCGTCTTGATAACGATCGTAATCTGACATTAGTGGAAGTCTTACGTGCAGCCACCATTAATGCAGCAGAAGCTTTGGATATGGACACTCAAATTGGATCACTCGAAGTCGGAAAGTTTGCCGATTTTATTGTATTAGATAGAAACTTGTTTGAAATACCGACAGAAGATGTTGAAAATGTCAGGGTATTGTGTACGATCATTGCGGGGAAACCCACAATTTAGCTGAATAATATAATTAATAAACCCGCCTTAAAGCGGGTTTATTTTTATTTAATTAGAGAAAATTAACGTCAATTTAATCTGCTATAAAGTGATCCCCATGACTGTGCTCACTTCTTTTAATCCTTCACGTTCGTAAAAACGTTTAGCCGCACCATTTTCAGCTAATACAGATAACTCAAGATGCGTCATTTTTTCTGATTTCGCCCACTCTTTCATCGCGGTTAATAATAAACGACCTACGCCTTGGCTACGAGCAGAAGGAGCGACAACAATATCATAAATATACGCATATTTACGTTGAACCAAGCAATTAAACAGGGGTGTTTCTTGAATTTGCGCTATGCTAAATCCAACCACTTTACCGTCTAAATCGGCAACTAAAAGATGAAACTTATTATTTTTAATTCCATTAATAATAAAGGCTTCATCTTGTTTACCCGGTTTTAATCGATCGGGTTGTAAGTTAGCCATTTCATTAAATAAATAAGTGTAAAGCGTATTAATTTCTTCTACATCAGACAAAATTGCTTTTCTTATTATTATCATTTTATACCTTTATTTGTTGTAGGTTTTTACAGGAGGCGCAATATACGTTTCAAATTTATCTAAAAGTTGAATAGGACATTGTTCCACAATCGCCATATTGCGGTATTTTTCATGTAAAAATTGTTCATCAGCCATTTTATCAATCATCATTAATAATGGAGAATAAAACTGGTTGATATTAAGTAAGCCTAATGGTTTCTGATGCAAACCAATTTGGCTCCACGTAAAAACTTCACTAAATTCTTCTAATGTACCAAAACCACCAGGTAAAGCGACAAAACCTTCAGCTAATTCGATCATTTTACTTTTACGCTGATGCATTGTTTCAACAACATGCAGTTCGGTCAGATTTTTATGTGAAATTTCACGCCCTTCTAATAAGGTAGGAATAACACCAATCACCTTTCCGCCTTCGGCTAATACCGTATCAGCAAGTGCGCCCATAATACCAACACTGGCGCCACCATAAACTAAGGTAATATTGCGTTTAACCAGCTCTTTAGCAAAAATAATTGCTTGTTCTTTATAAATAGGTGAAGCCCCTAAACTAGAACCACAATACACTGCGATAGATTTTATTTTACTCATTTTTTATTCTCTTTTAGCTAGTTAAAACGAGCTTGAAATTATACTGAAGGTACTTTTAATAAAAAAAGGTTAAAAAAAATGTTTTTACACTTTTTATCGCATATATATATTTAATCATTATTAATACTTATACTTGTAAGAAGTTATTTTTTTATTTTATTAAAAATAACTTAATTTATATTTTAGCTAGTTTCACTCAATCGAATTAAAATAAAAAACATTTATTAATAAATAGCTATATTAAAATAAGTAATTTTATTTTATATTATGCGATCCTTTGTTATCTGCAAACAGAGAACACATACGATTGATTATTGACGAGGTTTTATAGGATGTTGTCAGCCAGACACTCAGCTAAATTACAGGTGTTTTACCCTGTGCTTCTTTTGCTTCTCTCCATGCTTTCAATTCAAAGCGGCGCATCCCTTGCTAAAACCCTATTTCCTGTTATCGGCGCCCCTGCTGTAACAGCGTTACGTCTATTACTGGGTACATTGATCCTCTTTTTTATCTTTAAGCCATGGCGACTTAAATTGACTCGTGAATCGATAATGCCACTCTTTTTATATGGCTTATCGTTAGGTGCTATGAATTACCTTTTCTACCTTGCACTTGAAACAATTCCATTAGGTATTGCGGTTGCACTAGAGTTTACCGGCCCTTTAGCGGTTGCTATGTTTTCATCACGTAGAGCCATTGACTTTTTATGGATAATTTTAGTGATTGCTGGTTTAGGCTTATTACTGCCTATTGGCGATAATATCCATGATGGTCTTGATCCGCTGGGTATGCTTTATGCGTTGGGGGCAGGTGTAGGTTGGGCATTATATATTGTATTCGGACAACGTGCAGGAAAAGGCTATGGTGCCGCAACCGTCTCTGTTGGTTCATTAATTGCTGCCTTTATTTTCGTTCCTATTGGTATGTTACAAAGTAGTCCAGATATTATGTTTAGCTGGTCTATTTTACCTATCGCTTTAGCCATTGCGATTTTATCGACTGCATTTCCTTATACCTTAGAAATGGTCGCACTTACCCGCTTACCCGCTAAAACATTTGGTACGTTAATGAGTTTAGAACCTTGTATGGGCGCTTTTTATTGGTATTATTTTTCTTTACATGAACATCTGACACTAATACAATGGGTTGCCTTAGCCTTTATTGTTTTTAGCGTCTATTGGCTCAACAACGACAATGAAAAGTAAAAACCAAAATTGAAGAGGTTAAATAACTATTTAACTGTATTTTTTATAAGAAATAAATATTTATTTAAAAAGGATCTTTTTGATCCTTTTTTACTTATTAAATAATTAACTTTACTGACCTATCATTGCTATTTTACG
>NZ_MIIZ01000696.1:0-4511 GCF_001743005.1 Shigella sp. FC1967
TTGCAAGGGAATACTGTCTCTGATGCACCGTTAATTATCGGTAGTCTTGATCCTTGTTATTCCTGTACTGACAGGGTAACGCTCGTCGATGTGAAAAAAACGTAAATCTAAAACAGTTTCTTACAAAGAAAATTGAACGTTACAGCATCGAACGTAAAAATTCGCCGCTCAAGTGAGGGAATGAACGATGTTAAAATTGTTTAAAACCATAATCAAAACAGGCGAAGCAACGACCAAATATCCGTTTAAACCTCTGGATTTACCTGATGGTTTCAGAGGTAAGCCTGAATATGATGCACAGCAATGTATTGTGTGTGGTGCTTGCACTGCTGCATGTCCTGCGAATGCATTAACCATGGAAACGAATTTGGAAACAGGCGAGCGTCATTGGCAATTATTCATTGGTCGCTGTATTTATTGCGGCCGTTGTGAAGAAGTTTGTCCAACAAGAGCGATTGTTTTATCCGATATGTTTGAAACGGCAGTGACTAAAAAGTCAGATCTTTATATTAAAGGAACATTTAAATTATTGAATTGCCGTGAATGCCATCAACCCTTTACGCCTAGAAAATCAGTTGAATATGCGATGGAACTCTTAGTGCAATCGGGCTGGGATGAGCAAACTGTAGAAGCGATGCGCCCACAATTTGAAACTTGCCCTGAATGTAAGCGTAAACATAACTTATTATCTGATGGTCGTGAAAATATTAGTATGGGCGAAATTGGGAGTACAATAAAATGAGTCTACCAGAAATTCCCATTAATCATCATGTTAGCCAGCCTATCACTCTTGATGATCAAGTTAAAAAGCTAAAACAGACATTGTTGAAAGATATTCAACGTTCAGCTTATGTTTATCGTGTTGACTGTGGTGGTTGTAACGGTTGTGAGATTGAAATTTTCTCCGCAATTACCCCTGTTTTTGATGCAGAACGTTTTGGTATCAAAGTGGTAGCCTCGCCTCGTCACGCTGATATTTTATTGTTCACTGGCGCAGTAACGCGCCAGATGCGCGTACCTGCGTTACGTGCTTATGAATCAGCGCCAGATCCAAAAATTTGTATCTCTTATGGCGCTTGTGGTTGTGGCGGCGGTATTTTCCACGATCTTTATTGTGTATGGGGAGGGAGTGAATCTATCGTTCCTATTGATGTGTGGATCCCTGGTTGTCCTCCAACACCAGCAGCGACGATTTATGGATTTGCTGTTGCTTTGGGTTTGTTAGATCAAAAATTAAAAGGTGAATCACACATTGAAGTAGAGAATGAAAAAGCATCCCTTATTTTGCCTTCTATTCCTTTAGATGCTCGGGTGATGATTGAGCGTGAAGCTCGTCGTCTTGCGGGTTATTATCAAGGAAGACAAATCAGTGATCACTTCCTCACATTATTAGAAGGTGCCACGCTTCAAGAAGTCAGTGGACGTGTTGATGAATGGCTACGACAAGCGAATGATCCTCGTTTATCCGAGATTGTAAAACGTCTAGTTTACTCATTAAGCCAAGGGGGCATCTATGCCTGATGACGACGCTAAAGTTTACTTTTGGTCATTAAGACAAAAGTTTGTTGATAGCGATGATGATATTCCAGAGCAAGCGCAACAGGTGATGTACTATTCGCTCGCGATTGGTCACCACGTGGGTATGATTGATTGTTTAAAAACAGAGCTAATCTGTCCTTTAGAAAAATATAAAGCATGGATTGATTTATTGCCTGAAGGTGAAGCTAAACGCAAAATGCAAGGATTGTTGACGTTTGGTGAAATCAATATTAACTCTGAGCATACTCACTTATTAGCGTTAGCCTTTGATCCGATTATCAAAAATGACGATCCTGTTTTTAGTGAGTGGAGTCAAACGCTGATTAAATTGCTCGGTGAGATCCACGCAGAACCTGCTATTTATTTGATTGTGAAGAGAAAACCATGAGTAAAGCAATGACAACACCTAAAGTGGTATTAACGGTTGGTAACAGCATGATGGGTGATGATGGTGCTGGCCCTCTACTTGCTGAGTTAATGGAAGCAAATCCCATTGATGGATGGATTGTTATCAACGGCGGGAGTGCGCCTGAAAATGTCTCTTATCAAGTAAGAGAATTACAACCTCAATGTGTTGTCATTGTTGATGCCGCCGATATTGGTTTAAATCCTGGTGAGATTAGGGTGATAGATCCCGACTATATCGCTGAAATGTTTATTATGAGCACTCATAATATGCCGTTGAATTTTCTTATCGATCAATTAAAAGATGATATTCCAGATATCACTTTCTTAGGGATCCAACCTGATTTGGTCGGTTTTTATTATCCAATGACTGACGCGGTAAAAAATGCCGTTGATGAGGTGTATCAAGGGATCAAGTCTTGGCGAGTCGATTACTTTCCAGCACTTGAAGTCTGCGATGAAGAAGAAATTGAAGAATAAAAGTATAACAAGTATCCAATATATTATTAATATAAATAAAAACTAAAACATCCGCTTTGCGGATGTTTTTTGTTAATGAGTAATATCAGTGTCATTGATTATAAAAAAAACGATTTGTGTAACTTATATTACTCATTGATATGATCTTTAAGTAATGAAAGCAAAACATGGGGGGAATAAGGGATCAGTCCAATTTTTAACCCAAATGGTTTAAATGCTTTGTTAATTATATCAGCAGAGTAATTACCTTTGCCATTTTCTATTTCTGATAGCGTTTTACGTGATATATGAATAAGCTTTGCATAGCGCTCTTGATTTAAACCTAATACTTTGATTCTTAATATTTTTAATGCCTCTCCTTGGCTTATTTCGCCAAATAACAATTGAAACATCGTTTGGTTGATGAGTTCTTTTCTATCCACTGTTGCTACAGATGGGCATTTTTTTGGATACTCTGACAGGGATTTTACTGATTGGGCTTTTATGGTTTACATCATTCATGATAACAACCCCCAACGTTCGAGCTTATTAGATATAAAATCAAAACCAAATGAAGGCATTGTGAGTATTTGGGTTGGTACACCTCTTATTTCTAATCTTTCTTTTAATGTAATAAGTTGTAGTGCAGTTTCTTTTAGCGCGTTCAGTAGCTGTTCTTGTGGGATTAAATCAGATAAAGAATTTGCAATATTAATAAAACTGTATTCGCCACCTATTTCACTTTGTGAATTCCATTTTGTTGTTCTGGCAATCCCCTCTGGGTCAGCTTTCATTGGTGCAAAATCATAAATAGGTGCGAGATAAATTGCGTTGTTATATCTTATAAAAGAAGTATTTCGTCCATGATTATCGCTATTACCAAAAATAATATTTAATAAATCTCGCCTTACCCATTCAATAATAAAATCACTTGTATCAAATTGAAAACCAAATTGGGTAACCATATTACTTTGACTAATTTTATCAATTAATTCTCTGATGACTGTTTCATGATATAGCGTTGTACCTGGTGCCTTATTTAGCATGGAATAGACAGATTCCATTGCTAGGCGAATAATTTTATGATCTTCTCTTTTGATATCAAAGCGAGGAAGCCATAAAGAAGGATAATTATTTCCTTCTTCTAGACGCATACCCTCAATGGAAATAGTATTAAAACCCATTGCAGTCAGTTCATGATAAAAATGATATTCTGTTCTTAAAATATCACAATCTATACTTGAACGATTTCCTCTTGGAAATTTCACTAAGTAATATTTATCGAGATTAGATACATCATCTTGATAAGTATCAATCCAAACTTCTTCATTTTTACTGCATCTTAATAATAATTTCGGTGCTTCACCTCCAGCACCCGTTGCGCCCCCCCGCTGCTGCACCTTTACGTTGTGCGTAATCTAGAAAGTCACTGGCTCTATTTTTGACATCATCAATAGTAAAAACAAGATCCTTGTTTAAACTGGACGGTGCTGGTAATGATTCTTTTACACGTAAATTACCAATAGGTGAAATAGTACCATGATAAAATAATTCATAATTTTGTTGCTCTATAGTCAGATTTGCAATGTCAAGATATTGGACCCAATACCTTCGACTTGCACCGCTAGGCATAATATCATCTAAAAATTTAAGCCAACCAGGAGAGCCATTATCATCAAAATAAAGCGAAACAGGATGGTTAATAGAAACAGCGTAGTTATCATCCTGATAAAGGTAGTCCACTGAATAATTTGTTTCATACTCTAGTTCAGTGATTGGGTAGGTAATATCATACTTACTTGCATATAATGCGCGATCATGCTCAGGAAAATGAATAATAGCGATATCTTTCCACTCTTGAGCGATAAATGCTTGTAATGTTATTTTTTCCATATTCACTACCTCGTAAAAAATAATGAGTGATATTTTACTCATTAAATCATAAAAAAACGATTTGTGTAACTTATATTACTCATTATAAAGTTTGCCTATTGCTAATAACATCTATTTTTTCTCTCTAACCTTTAAGTTTTCCTTTTAGTTATCTGTTTTAAAGAATAACGTTTGCTTAACCTTTCCTTCATCGAGTATTCCAGAAGTTAACTATA
>NZ_MIIZ01000697.1:0-4508 GCF_001743005.1 Shigella sp. FC1967
AAATCGAAAACTTAGCTATTCATAAATGAATTTACTTTTGTTGTTCACTCTTCAAGACTTGATACATCTAATATTTTAGAAGATATCGTCTCTGCGAGTGCCCACACAGATTGTCTGATAATTTGTTAAAGAGCAGTGCAACATTCGCTGCCGTTTCCGGTCTTCTGCGTTGTTGCGAGGAGGCGTATAATACGTTATTCCTCTGAAGAGTCAAGAGTTTTTTCAAACTTTTTTCTTTTCTCTTCGCTGTCCTTCGTGGCTGTTGTCAGCTCATCGTCGGTCAGTGGATGCGCATTATAGGGAGATCTCGGATTAGCGCAAGTGTTTTTTTTTAAATAATTTTCCGTTCGTTCAAAACTCAAACAAGACGTATAAAAACCCCACAACAAAGATTAAATATCACCCAATTTTGGCAAAGTGCGTCGCAAATTCACTGACTTTATTCCAATCTGTATATTCGATTTCTTTTGTTGGATCCGTTTCGCCTTTAGTCATCTTCATAATTAGCTGGATCATGACTCTATCAATCCATTTATAACGAGGATAAAAAAGTGCGCCAGCAAAGACACCCGTTAACGTTGGCTTCCATGGCGTCTTATCTAAAAACTTACGCATATAAGCATTCGTCTCGGGGGTATTCTTTTCTGCTTTTCTTGCCGTAAGATTAACGCCAAAGAATGCGGACGGCATACTATTCAATTGTGCAAGATGACGAGTGATAAATTTATCGAGTGCTTTATTAAAGTAACCATAACGAATTGAAGCGCCCACTAAGACTTTATTATAAGCAGATAAATTTAAACTCTGCTGGACAGAGGTTAAATCTCTGACATCACAATCATGACCATGTTGTCTTAATTCATTCGCAATTTGCGTCATTATTTTTTTAGTTTGACCATCAGTACTACAATACAACAATAGCGCACTCATACATGACTCCTTGTATTAGATTAATCACGCCAAAACGTTGGGGTAAATAAAACCAATAGTGTGAAAACTTCTAGTCGCCCAAATAACATCGTCACGACCAATATCCATTTTGCAGCTGGATTCATTGTCGTGAAGTTATCAGCGACAATACCTAATCCAGGACCAAGGTTATTTAATGTCGTGGCAATAGCTGAAAATGCAGAAAATTCATCAACGCCTGTCGCTATCAATAACATTAAGCTAATAATAAATACCAACGCATAAGCGGAGAAGAATCCCCATACGGCCTCAATAATACGTTCGGGTAATGCGCGGTGACCAAGTTTGATGGTATATACGGCATTAGGGTGAACAAGACGTTTTAATTCACGATTCCCTTGTAGGAATAAAAGCAAGATACGAATAACTTTCAATCCCCCACCCGTTGATCCGGCACAACCACCAATAAATGCCGAGCATAATAATAGAAGAGGTAAAAATGCAGGCCACTGTGCAAAGCTATCCGTAGCAAAGCCTGCCGTTGTCGCCATAGAAACAACTTGGAAAAAAGCCTGGTTTATAGTTATCCATCCTGTGTCGTATACAGAATAAAGCCATAGAATACCGCTACAGATAATGACTAATCCCAATTGAATTGAGATAAACATCCGGAATTCAGGATCACGCCAATAGATATTTAAACTTCTTCCTGTTAGTACGGCAAAGTGCAAACCAAAGTTACAACCTGAGATCAGAAGAAATATACCAATAATGATGTTGATGGTTGGGCTATTAAAATAACCAATACTGGCATCATGAGTAGAAAACCCACCAATCGCAATCGTTGAAAAGCTATGAGAAATAGCATCGAACACATCCATACCTGCAATCCATAATGCTAAGGCACAAATGATCGTTAACAAGACATAGATAAGCCAAAGTGCTTTCGCTGTTTCTGCAATTCGAGGTCGCATTTTGTTATCTTTCAATGGACCCGGCATTTCTGCTCGATATAACTGCATTCCCCCAACACCTAAAAGTGGAAGAATAGCGACCGCTAATACGATGATCCCCATCCCTCCTAACCATTGGAGCATTTGGCGATAAAACAAAATAGCTTTAGGTAATGAATCTAACCCGACAAGCGTCGTAGCACCCGTTGTCGTCAGTCCTGAGAAAGATTCAAAAAAGGCATCAGTAATAGAAAGATGAGGTTGTTCAGAAAAGATAAATGGCAATGCCCCTACACTACCCAGTACCGTCCAGAATAAGACAACAATAAGAAAGCCTTCTTTAGGTTTAAGCTCACTTTTTTTATGGCGATTGGGGATCCACAGCATTAATCCGATGATTAATGCGACAATAAATGTTTGGCTAAATGCACGTCCTGCACCATCTCGATATATTAATGCGACAATACCAGGAATGATCATCGTGACAGAAAACAAGATAACAAGCAGTCCGACAATACGGGTTATTGAACGAAAATGCATTTAGCGATTTCCTTGGTAGCAAAGATTATTCATTTTTATCTAACGGGATTAATTGCATACTGCCACGACTTATATCTCGTAGTTTAACTTCTACTTCACCACTATGCACAGCAGGCAATGATAGTATAAAAGTGACTTTATCAGTATATTCACTTGAAAGTACTTGCCCATGATATTGTTCAATGACTTGTTCAAGTAATGAAACAAGTGAATATTCACACGCTACACTAAAACGTAACTGAGGCACTTTCGTTTTGGTTGGCAAAAGCTTTAAAGCTTGTTGAACGCCACTGCCATAAGCTCTCACTAACCCACCAGTTCCTAATTTGATCCCCCCGAAATACCGAACAACTACGGCGGTAACTTCTCCCATTCCACTTCCTAAAAGAGGTGCAAGAATAGGTTTTCCCGCGGTACCTGTTGGCTCACCATCATCAGAAAAACCTAATTGTTGTGAGTCATCGGGCCTTCCTGCAACAAAAGCCCAACAGTGGTGTCGGGCATCAGGAAATTGCGCTTTGATAGACTGGATATAATCTTTTGCTGCATCAATACCTTCAGTGTGAGCAATAAATGTAATAAAACGACTTTTCTTTATTTCTTCACTGAATTCTACGGTTTCAGCGGGGATCAAATACGCTTTCATCAGGCTAAGTGTAAGTCTCTGGTCATATTTTCAATTTTGTTATCGTGGATAATAATATTATCTTCAATACGAATACCACCAAATGGTTTGAAATGCTCAATAAGCTTCCAATTGAAATGAGTACTGTATTTCCCTTCTTTCCAAGGCGCTAACAAAGAGTCGATAAAGTAAAATCCCGGTTCAATAGTTAATACCATACCCGGCTCAACAATACGTGTACAACGTAAGAATGGGTACATTGCAGGAGCTGCTAAATGGGTTCCTTTATCATCTTGCATAAATCCAGCTGCATCATGAACTTGTAGACCTAAAGCATGCCCTAAGCCATGAGGTAAAAATGGTGTCGTTAACCCAGCGTTCACCATTTCTTCTTCACTCACACCTTTAACGAGCTCGTACTTATTAAGTAACCCAGCAATACGTTGATGCATTTGAACATGGTATTCAGTATAACGCACGCCAGCTTTCATTGTTGCAATCAGCGCTTGTTGTGCATCATTCATATCTTTAACTAACGAAGTAAATTCATGATTTTCTTTGGCACTATAAGTACGAGTAATATCTGCTGCATAGCCATTATACTCTGCGCCCGCATCAATAAGGAAACTACGATATTCATCCGGTGATTCATGATCTAATTTTGTGTAATGCAACACAGAAGCATGTTCATTTAAGGCAACAATATTACCGTAAGGAACATCGATATCTCGATGACCCGTAGCCATTAAATACGCCATATTAATATCAAACTCACTTAATTCGGCTTGGAAAGCTTCACGAGCAGCAATATGTCCGTTGACAGCCATTTTTTTGTGCTTCACGCATACAAGCTAATTCATAGCCTGTTTTATAGGCACGATAGTAATGATAATAATTAAGAAGAGATTGATTGTTGATATTATCAATATTCACACCTAATGATTCGGCTCGCTGTGTATTTGGACCAATATAAGCGGTATTTTTTATTAATATAAGGTGCTAGTTCTTTTTTGAATATCATCAATATTCTTGAGATGAATTAACTCAATTTCATGAGTCCAATAGCTACTTGGTAAAGCTTCAACACTGTGCCAATAATCAACTGGGGAATAGAACCATAATTTAGGTTTATTAACGCCATCCGCTAATAACCAACAATGTGGTACATCTGTTACAGGTACCCATGCTTTAAAATGCGCATTCACTTTAAAAGGGTAATCACTATCATCAAGGAAAATACGGATAGGTTCACCTGAATGGATTAATACAGAATCAAGATGGTGTCTGGATAAAGCATCACGCGTACGATTTTGTAAAGTTTTGATATGTTCTTGGTACAGAGAGAGCAATTTTTTCCATTATTAATTACCTTATCTTATTCATTATTGATGATTCAGCTTAACACGCCAACTCTTTTAGTTGGCTAACCCCATAACAAAATAGATTATTGCCGATTTATCTCCTCTCTTTTTATCAAACTG
>NZ_MIIZ01000698.1:0-19953 GCF_001743005.1 Shigella sp. FC1967
TATTTTTCTTAATTGTTCTTTTTATGAACGATTTTTAAGGCGAATTAAAAATACCCTTTTTTTTAATCTATTGACGTTTTTTTATAAAAATTGATCTGCATTATGATAAAAGCAAGATTAAGAACGCAGTGATGACGAAAAAAAGACCACCGCAAGGGTGGTCTAACAAGTAAGGCTAAAGGAAGACTAGAATAAATAGGGGATCAGCGGATCACCATTGAGTTGATAACACCTTTTACGCCAGTCACTTTACGGGTTGTTTCAATGGCACGGTTGGCGTCTGCTTGAGAAGAGACGAAACCACTTAATTGCACTTTGCCTTTAAATGTCTCGACGCTAATTTGTGTTGAGTTAAGATTTTTTTCACCTATTAATGCTGTCTTAACTTTGGTGGTGATCACGGAGTCATCAAAATAACCCCCAGTACCTTCTGATGTGGGCGTGGGTGAACATGCAGACAAGGTGAACGCCATCAGTAACGCTGCCATAACAGCGGAGATTTTTGCCCATAGTTTCATCATCAAACTCCTTTTAATCACATTATTGATTGAGTATTTCTGAAAAGAAAATATAAAGCGCTTTATAAAGTATGTGCAAAAAATAAAATTTTGCCAAATTTTTATTAGAACGGTTCAAGTCTCTTAAAATAAGACAAGAGGGAATATTGCACCATTTTATGCGGGTTAGGCAGCAAAATAAGCAATAAAAAGCCTGAGCTAGTCAGTGTGGATTTAAGAGTAATCCGCTTAGAAAAATAGCAAACTATTCTTCTAAAGCGGATCCAAAAGGTGATTAGGCAAGCGTTGCCGCTTTCATTTCTTTAACAAATTGAGTCAGTGTTTTCAGCATGACATCGGGCTGATGCAAGTTTTTCTCAATAATCTGAACAACTGCCGAGCCTGAAATTGCGCCAGCCGCGCCATTTGCAATCGCCTCTTTCACTTGTTTAGGTTCTGAAATTCCAAATCCTTGTAATGCAGGAGGTGCATGATAGGTTTTTAGTTTGTCAGTAAGATGTGTGAGTGATTGCTCTGCACGTTTATCTGTACCGGTTACACCCGCTCTTGATAGTAAATAGGTATAAGCTTTACCCGATATCGCTAATTCTTGTAACAGTTCATCATCAGCGTTAGGAGGACAAATAAAAATAGGACTGATATTTGCGCGTTCTGCTGCTTCACGAAACACTTTTGATTCACGTAAGGGAACATCACCAATTAAGACAGAATCCACACCGGCTTGCTCGCATTTGCTGTAAAAATTATCAATACCATTACTAAAAACAAGGTTGGCATAAACTAATAGACCAATAGGAATATTAGGATGTTTTTTTGCGTACATTAGCTAAAAGTACAAAGCAATCCGAGGGGGTTACACCTACATTCAATGCCCGTAAATTAGCACCTTGGATAGTAGGGCCATCAGCAAGAGGATCAGAAAAGGGAATACCAATCTCTAATGCATCTGCGCCACCTTCAATTAACGCATCAATAATTTGTAATGACAATTCAGGGGAAGGATCACCTAATGTGACAAAAGGAACAAATGCGCCTTGCTGTTTTTGTGCTAATGCTTCAAAGCATACTTGATAACGGCTCATTAGATTTCTCCTCTTGCTGCTAAAATATCGTTTACAGTAAAAATATCTTTATCACCACGGCCTGATAAATTCACAATTAATAGCTGCTCTTTGTCAGGATTTTGTGCAATTAATTTCAATGCATAAGCCAATGCATGAGAAGATTCTAAGGCAGGAATAATTCCTTCTCGGCGAGAAAGTGCTTTGAATGCTTCAATGGCTTCGTCATCAGTAACAGAAACATAATCAGCACGACCAATGCTATTTAAATGTGCGTGCTGTGGTCCAACTGACGGGAAATCAAGACCCGCTGAAATTGAATATGACTCTTCAATTTGTCCTTCATCAGTCTGCATAATTGGGGATTTCATACCAAAATAGATCCCTAATTTTCCATGTTTCAGTGGTGCACCATGTTCACCCGTTTCAATTCCTTTACCGGCAGGTTCAACGCCAATTAGCTGCACCGACGTTTCTGGAATAAAGGACGCAAACAAACCGATAGCGTTGGAACCACCGCCAATACAAGCGATAACCGCATCAGGTAGACGACCTTCACGCTCTAGAATTTGGGCTTTGGCTTCATCTCCAATCATACGTTGAAACTCACGGACAATGGTTGGATAAGGATGAGGACCTGCCGCCGTTCCTAATAAGTAATGCGCGCGATCGTAACAACCAGACCAGTCACGTAATGCCTCATTACACGCATCTTTTAAGGTCGATGAACCACTGTGAACAGGAATAACTTCGGCACCCATTAAGCGCATACGAAATACGTTAGGTGATTGACGTTCAACGTCTTTAGCACCCATATAGATACGACATTTCATATTAAGCAGTGCACAGGCTAACGCTGTTGCAACACCATGTTGACCCGCACCTGTTTCTGCAATTATTTCGGTTTTCCCCATGCGTTTTGCTAATAAGGCTTGACCTAATACTTGGTTAGTTTTATGGGCGCCACCATGCAGCAAATCTTCACGTTTTAGATATAAACGTGTTCGCGTGCCTTCTGTCAAATTACGGCAAAGGGTTAATGCCGTTGGTCTGCCAGCATAATTTTTTAATAAATCTTGGAATTCTTGCTGAAAAGAGGGATCGTTTTGCGCATCAATAAAAGCTTGTTCGAGTTGATCCAATGCAGGAATTAAGATTTCAGGTACATATTGGCCACCAAATTCGCCAAAGTAGGGGTTAAGTTTTCTCATTGTGATGTCATCCTGTTTAAAATTTTTTCTTTGTGAAATTTAATTTAGCTGTAATTGTGCAAATACTTGCTTCAGACGTTGTGCATCTTTTATGCCCGGCGCCGATTCAACTCCAGAGTTAAAATCAAGTCCGATACAGCCTGTTTTCATCGCATCTAGGCAGTTTTCACTGTTAAGACCGCCTGCAAGTAACGCTTTTTCACGTAATGTATTAGGAATTTTTTGCCAATCAAATGTTGTTCCTGTGCCTCCCGTTCCGTTATCAAGTACATATTTATTAACGTGTGAAACGGGGAGGATATCAGTGTGGTTCGCCATATTTATTGCTTGCCAAATTTCACAATTTGGTTGAATTCTTTGGTGAAGTTGCTCAATAAATTGTGCATCTTCTTGCCCATGTAACTGAATAGCAGATAAATTAAGTTTTTCAGCATAGTCACAAATAAGCTCAATAGGTTGGTTTTGAAAAACCCCGACAAATGCTAAAGGAGCTTGTGTTATCAACGTTTGTGCTTGTGACATCGTCACTTTTCGAGGGGATTTCTCTGCAAAAATTAACCCCGCATAATACGCACCCGCTTGATAAACCGCTTCTACATCTTGTGTGCGAGTCAATCCGCACACTTTATGCTTTCCCAGAACGAGCGCTCTCACCGCTTGGTCAATATTGTCTTGTGACATTAAGGCACTACCTACCAGAAAACCGTTAGCATATTGGCTTAATTCTTGAACTTGCTGGTGGGTGTGAATACCTGACTCACTGATCACGATTGCATCTTGAGGTAATCCTTGGCTTAACTGCCGAGTACGCGCTAAATCGATAGAGAGATCACGTAAATCACGATTATTAATACCAATAACTTTGGCATTGAGATTAATGGCACGCTGGCGCTCTTCTTCGGTGCTGACTTCGGTTAATACCCCCATATTTAATTGATGAGCAACGGCTGATAGTGCGCGATATTGCTCATCATTTAAGACAGAGAGCATGAGTAAAATGGCATCCGCTTGATAAAAACGCGCTAAATAGATTTGGTATTCATCAATAATAAAATCTTTGCACAAAACAGGTTGATGTACGGCTTGGCTGACTTGACGTAAATAATCAAAGCTTCCTTGAAAATATTTTTCATCAGTCAATACCGAAATTGCAGCAGCATAAGGTTGATAAATTTTTGCAATCGTAGCGGGATCAAAATCAGCACGAATTAAGCCTTTTGACGGTGAAGCTTTTTTACACTCTAAAATAAAAACAGTATTAGGCTGTGTTAATGCCTGATAAAACGAGCGTGTTGATGGCACTATTTGGTGCACAAATTCTGATAATGGTTGATTCGCTTTACGTGCAATTAAATATTCAGCTTTATCTTTTACGATGGCGTTTAATACAGTCATACTCTTATCCTCTCGCGGCTAATGCTGTTACACGATTTATTGCTTTACCGCTATAAATGGCGTGCATAGCAACTTCAGTATTCATTTTTAAATCTTCTTGCCCATGTAAACGCATTAATAAAGCGACATTAGCTGCAACAGATTCGGTATGTGCTCTTTTTCCTTCACCTTGAAGTAAATCGGCTAATAATTGACGGTTTACTTCTGGTGTCCCCCCTTTTAAATCAGTAATAGCACAAGGGCGAAGACCAAAATCACTGGGTGTCAGTTCATAACGTGTAATGCGACCATTACGTAATTCAGCGACTTGCGTCGGTGCATGTAGTGAAACTTCATCCATTCCACCACTGTGAACAACAGCAGCACGCTCATAACCTAAAACATTCAATGTATCTGCAATAGGCATCAATAATTCTGGGCTATACACACCAATTAATGCTAATGGCGGGCGAGCAGGATTAATCAAAGGACCCAATACATTAAATAATGTACGTGTTTTTAGTTGTTGGCGAACGGGGGCGGCAAAACGAAAACCACTGTGATACTGAGGTGCAAATAAAAAGCATAAACCCACTTCATCCAGTAATTGGCGCGCATCATCAGCACTTCTGTCTAAAGGAATACCAAATGCAGCTAATAAATCAGAAGAGCCCGAACGACTGGATACGCTACGATTACCATGTTTTGCAACTTTGATACCGACTTCAGCCGCCACAAACGCGCTTGCTGTTGAAATATTGATACTATTGGCACCATCTCCTCCAGTGCCAACAATGTCGCAAAACGTGTAATCAGGGCGAGGAAACGGTTGTGCATTTTCAAGTAATGCACGTGCCGCCCCTGCGATTTCTTGAGGATGTTCACCACGCATTTTCATGCTGATCAAAACAGCCGCTAATTGTGATTCGGTTAACTCACCGCGAATAATGGCACTAAACAGTGTTTGGCTTTCTTCTAATGTTAACTGCTGTGCACTAAATAATTTATTGAAGATAGTTTCCATTTTATGCGTCTCCTTTAGGAGTTAATGCCCATGCGATGGTTTGTTCTAAAAGTTGTGCGCCTTTTGTGGTTAAAATTGATTCTGGGTGAAATTGAAAACCACACGTTTTATGTTGACGGTGACGCACCGCCATAACCGTGTTATCGCACCAAGCATTAATAATGAGCTGTTCTGGAATGTGTTCTCCTGACAGTGAATGATAACGAGCAACAGGTAAAGGATGAGGTAAATGCATAAACATTTCACTGTTATCGTGTTCCGCTAATGTCGCTTTGCCATGTAAGATCTCTCCACATGAAGAAACTTTGCCACCGTATGCCTCAATAATGGCTTGATGACCTAAGCAAATACCAATTACAGGTAATGTACCTAATACACGTTTTAACAGTTCAGGCATACAACCTGCTTGTGAGGGAGCGCCTGGTCCGGGAGATAACAGTAAGATCGGGTTATCAAGTTCACGTAATTTTTGTTCAATAAACTCAGCAGAGACGCTATTGCGATAAATCACAACGTTATTGCCAAGAGCACGTAATTGATCGACAAGGTTATACGTAAATGAGTCGATATTATCGAGTAGTAAGATAGTCGCCATTAGCAAGCCTCCTGAAATGGGGTATCAGTATGAGCTTGTAAAATAGCGTTGATGACAGCTTGTGATTTATTGCGTGTCTCTTCAGCTTCCATTTGAGGATCTGAATCAAGCACAATTCCAGCACCCACTTGAATAGTTGCAATATTATTTTCAACATAAGCAGAACGAATAACTATGCAAGTATCGAAATCGCCAGCGCCAGTAAAATAGCCGATAGCACCACCATAACTGCCACGTTTTGTTTTTTCGTAACGAGCAATCAATTGCATTGCACTGACTTTAGGCGCGCTGATAGTGTTCCCATATTCATACAAGCTTGATAAGCATGAAAAATATCTAAGTCATCACGTAATTTGCCTACGACTCTTGAGACTAAGTGCATGACAAAAGCATAACGATCAACTTTTGTTAATTCTGCGACATAACGGCTACCCGCCTGGCAAATACGTGCTAAATCATTACGTGCTAAATCAACTAACATTACATGTTCAGAAAGCTCTTTCGTATCAGTGCGCATTTCAAGTTCAATTCGGCTGTCTAAATCCGCATTGATCGAACCATCTGCGTTACGTCCTCTTGGGCGAGTTCCTGCGATTGGATAGATTTCAATTTGGCGATCACTTGTTTGATATTTCAATGCACTTTCTGGTGATGCCCCAAATACCGTGAACAAAGCATCTTGCATATAAAACAAATAGGGGCTTGGGTTTTTCTCTTTCAACACTTGATAAGCGGCAAGAGGTGAAGGGCAAGCAACTTGAAAGCGACGTGATGGAACAACTTGAAAAATATCACCACGACGAATATAGGTTTTCATTGCCTCAACGATATCACCATAACCTTTATCATCCATATTCCCTTGTATTGTTGATTCTGCGGCTGTTAACGTGCGACGAATAGGATTTTTTAAGGGTTGTTTAGCCAGAGAAATTAACTCAGTTTGTCGTAAAGTGAGGCGCTGAGATTCGGTTGCATCATCAGTAAAAGCAATGGAAATGAGTTGACTATCTTTATTTTGATGGTCGATCACGATTAATTGTTCTGCTAAGTAAAAGCAGTAGTCAGGGCATGAAAAAAGCGTGTCTAATTCGGGAATAGGTTCAAATCCACTGACTAAATCATAAGCAAATAAGCCACCGACAAAAATAGCATTAGCCTCTTTAGTGTCTTTGTTAGCAAGAAAGAAGCGTAAAGCATCAAATACGCTGGCTGATTTTAATTTGCTTTCTTCATCAATATCTTGTGCAGGTGCTGAAAATGTAAAAACACACTGTTTATCGCTCTCTTGCATTAAGATAGCTTTTTCTTTTAGTGCGATTTTTAAAGCAGGTAATAAAGCTTGTCCATTAACGCTTAATGCATCAATGGTGACTTGGTTTTTTACGGCACTGATCCGTAATGCACTATCAACAATTAACAAACTTTTTAAGTTTGCTTTAGTGTCAACTTGTGCAGACTCTAACAACAATGTGTGATGTTTATTTTCACATAATGTATTGAAAAGTAAAGCAGGTTCGCTGTGATAAGGCAGTGGCGTTGCCTTGGTATTGAATGAGAATGCAAGTGATGTATTCATTATTATCGCTCTATATTATTTTTATTTAACTGTTTTTGGTGCATAAAAAAAACCCCGCGTAGGCGGTTTTAGATATCACTGACGTGAAGCAGGAGATCAAACCGCCCATAAAAGAGTATTGCGCCACCAAAGAGCGATAAGATGTTGATTGATATTCATAAAATCTCCTTACAGCTAACGACAGATGATAAGTTAATAGACTAGCTCGTGTTGTGTACTAGTAAACTGGATTGCGTTAGGTTCGTCAAGTACTTTATGGCATACTCTTTAAAATTTATTATCTTGCTAAGATGAAAAGGGAGAAGCGATGACAGAAGTGCTATCTGATTTAAGAGTGATTTATGATTTGCACAGCCACACTACAGCGTCAGATGGCGAGCTTTCACCAGAAGAATTGGTTGAGAGAGCGATAGAGCGTCAAATTAATGTCTTAGCGATTACTGATCACGATACAACGGCGGCGATTACACCTGCTAATGATTATATTGCAGAAAAAAAATCTGCCTCTTACCCTGATATCGGGTGTCGAAATATCGACTTTATGGGAGAATATAGAAATCCATATCGTTGGGTTGAATATTGATATTAACCATAACGCCATGAAGACACTGCTTTCGTCACAAAGCCAATGCCGTGAAACACGTGCAATGATGATAGGTGAACGATTAGAAAAAGCGGGTATTGCAAATGCATTTGAAGGGGCAAAGGCCTTAGCGTATGGCGGACAAGTTACAAGAGGACACTTTGCCCGCTTTCTCGTAAATGAAGGGCATGTTGCCTCGGTTAATAAAGTCTTTAAACGCTATTTAGCAAAAGGTAAAACAGGTTATGTGCCCCCACAGTGGAGCTCAATCGGTGACGCTGTCACAGCGATCCATGAGGCTGGTGGTGTTGCAGTATTAGCGCATCCAGGACGGTATGGTCTATCCTCTAAATGGTTAAAACGCTTAACGCTTTATTTTAAACAACTTGGTGGTGATGCGATCGAAGTGGCACAATGTCAACAACCACCACAAGAACGGGAACAACACGCAGCATTAGCGCAACTTTATGGGTTAAAAGCTTCGTTAGGTTCTGATTTTCATCGCCCTTGTTCGTGGATAGAATTAGGGCGTAATTTATGGTTACCCAGCGGTGTAGAACCAGTTTGGTCGCTATGGCAAGAGTAACATTAGAAATTCGTTGAGGGATGTATGAGCCAACTTTTTTATATTCACCCTGATAATCCGCAGGCTCGTTTAATTGAACAAAGTGCTGATATTTTACGCAAAGGCGGTGTGGTCATTTATCCAACAGACTCTGGCTATGCTATTGGCTGCTGTTTAGAAAATAAAGAGGCAATGACGCGAATTTGTCGTATTCGCCAATTAGATAAAAATCACAATTTTACACTGATGTGTCGTGATTTATCAGAAATTGCTAATTACGCCTATGTGGATAATGTCGTGTTTCGTTTAATAAAAAATAACACGCCAGGTAATTATACTTTTATATTAAAAGCGACTAAAGATGTACCAAAGCGTTTGATGAATGATAAGCGTAAAACGATTGGTTTACGTGTTCCTTCTAATCCTATTGCACTGGCATTGTTAGAAAATATTGGCGAGCCATTAATGTCAACAAGCCTGATTTTACCGGGAAATGATTTTGCTGAATCTGATCCAGAAGAAATCGAAGATTTATTAAGCAAACAAGTTGATTTGGTGATCCATGGTGGTTATTTAGGACAAAAACCAACAACGGTCATTGATTTAACAGAAGATACTCCCGTTATTGTACGTGAAGGTACGGGTGATATTACACCCTTTCAGTAAGTCTTTAGCGGCCTAAACTGAATTGAGTGTAAACAACTCGATAGTGAAGAAATTTATCACGCGATAAAGAGATAAAAGGTGAAGGGATTTGTCGCTTGTGTTAAATTTATCCGTTGCGATAAAACATTACACTGTCTGTTTTTGAAATCGGTTATATCAACGCGAATTTAAACGCTAAACTTTAAACGTTAAACATAATCGATTTGCAGACAAACGGCTAATCAGTTGTTAAGAGTTTGCCAACATCATTTTATCGCCACTATTTATCACAATGTTGATGTGAAAGCGCATCAACATTGTTTGCTATTTAATCAATAAATCTATGTTTATTTTCCTTTTAATAAATATGGGTTGTTTTTATCTAATTGATTTTTTTAAATAATTCTATTTTTATGACGCCTGTGAAGGCGACACATGAGGTTGTTTCATGAGCGATAAATCGCAACGCACTGAAAAATTACAAAAAATCCTTGCTCGTTCTGGTCACGGTTCGCGTCGTGAAATTGAAGGCTATCTTCAAGAAGGACGTATCAGCATTGATGGTACTAAAGCGAAATTAGGTGATCGTATTGATGTCACCACTACTGCAAAAATCCGCCTAGATGGTCGTATTCTAAATATTCGTGAAGCACAAAAAGATGTCTGCCGTGTGCTTGCTTATTACAAACCTGAAGGTGAACTGTGTACTCGCAGTGATCCACAAGGTCGTCCAACGGTTTTCCAACGTCTTCCTCGCCTTAATAGTGCCCGCTGGATTGCTGTGGGTCGTCTTGATGTGAACACCAGTGGATTACTGTTATTTACAACAGACGGTGAATTAGCTAACCGTTTAATGCATCCTAGCCGTGAAGTTGAGCGTGAGTACGCTGTCCGTGTGTTTGGTGAAAATTGATGATGCAAAAAATTCGTCAATTAACGCGTGGTGTACAATTAGAAGATGGTCCTGCCTCATTCCGTTCTGTTTCTTACCGCGGTGGCGAAGGCATTAACCAATGGTACAACGTGTCTCTTACAGAAGGGCGTAACCGTGAAGTCCGTCGTATGTGGGAAGCGGTTGGTGTTCAAGTTAGTCGCCTTATTCGTGTTCGTTACGGTGATATTGATTTACCGAAAGGATTACCACGTGGTGGCTGGGTTGAGCTTGGATTAGAGCAAATCAACTATTTACGTCAGCTAGTTGAATTAAATGACGAAACAGTAACAAAAGTTGCCGTAGAAAAAGATCAGCGTCGCATCAAAGCGAATCAGATCCGCCGTGCGGTTAAACGTCATACTAAATTATCAACACGGACTTCAACATCACCAGCCAAAAGAGCCTCAAGTCGTCGCCAATCAGCAGGAAATAAAAAGTAATTAGCGAATAATTATTTATTATTTTAAATTAAAATATCATTTTTTATAAAGAAGGCACCTATCGGAATAGGGCTGCTTTCTTTTTTGATAGCTTTCTTTTTTCCATAAATAAAATTATGATGCACGGATTGATGAAATGAGAAGTCACGTTTATTAAAATAATATTTTATTTTATTTGTATATTTTACGATAAGGTATACGCGATATATGCATCGTTCTTTTTATTTAACAAACAATATTATGTGCGACTACTCTTACTGCGGGTTGTGAGCAAAGAACTAATTTAAATTCACAGTCTGGCGTGTTTTATATTAGTAACAATAAAACAACACCGTTAGTCTTTCAAATTGATAATAATTCTTTTTGGCTTAATACCGGTGAAGTAAAAGAAATAAAATTAGAGAATGGGAAGCATGTATTAGTTGATGCTGAAGGGAAGAAGAAAACCTTTATGATTTATTCTGGCAATCATGGAGGAATAATTAATCCAGCTAAGGAAGTATACTACAGCTTTACTTCTAATTTTTCTCCTAAAGAAGATAATGAGCCTTTGTATTTAACAATGCGTTCTGTTTGGATTGATGGTCAGCTTGTGCATGGGGCGATTAATAGCTCCGATGCGATATTTATTGATAATAATGTTTTCCGTTGTGATGTTCCTTTAAATGAACCTATCCCAACTTATTTACCTGATTGGAGTAATAAGGGGGGAATTAATGTATTAACTAAGTGTTTTTCACAGACTGAATTTCAAGATTTTTATATCAAGGAAACCATATGGTATTCATGTCTATTCAGGGCGTAATTTATTGGAAGCACATAAAGAAAAAGATAAATATAATTGGATAGATGATGGAAACACGCGGACAGATGATTTTATTCCAACATTGAGTCATATTGAGTTTAATAACAGAGAACTGTTGAAAGAAGCTAAAAGTATTTATAAAGTCACCAATTTCCTATTTAGCTTCACGTGATCCGAATGAAAAGCAAAACTACTATAATGAATATCATTTTCATATAATGATAATGGCTATGGTTTATAGTCAACAAATACAAAATGATATATTTGATGATAAAGAAGCTTACTTTAAATTAATAAATGAAACAGGGCGTATATTTGGTGCAGGCATATTAAGCGAACCTGCTTTAATATAAATAATTATTCAGTTTTTAGTTAATTGAGACTCGGGTAAGAGATTATTACCAATCTATGCCTTTTTGTGCTTTTATCCCACTATCAAAAGCATGTTTAATAGGACGCATTTCTGTCACAGTATCGGCTAACTCGATTAATTTTCTATGACAGCCTCTTCCTGTAATAATGACATTTTGATGAGAAGGACGAGAGCCAATAGCTGAAACAACCTCTTCTAATGGCAAATAATTAAAGCTAATCATATAGGTAATTTCATCGAGAATAACGAGATCGTATTCTGGGTCATTAAGCATTTTGAGTGCATATTGCCAAGTATTTAAACAGGCAGCTGTATCCGTGCTTTTATCTTGTGTTTCCCAAGTAAAACCGGTTTCCATTACATAAAATGGTACACCGAATTGTTCCAGTAGGTTACGTTCACCGTTTTCCCATGTTCCTTTTATAAACTGCACAACACCGACCTTTTTTTTGATGACCAACAGCGCGTGTGGCTGTTCCCATCGCTGCTGTTGTTTTTCCTTTACCGTTACCTGTAAAGATCATCAAAACACCTTGTTCTTGCTGAGCTTGCTCAATTCGGGTATCTACTTTCTCTTTTAAACGTTGTTGGCGTTTTTGGTGTTGTGCGTCATTCATTTTGCTACCTCAAACTTAACTTATATTATTCAGCAGGGCCCGCTTTACGACCAGGTTGTGCATCTAAAGACTGTCCTTTTACGTCAATACTGTCATCACTCATTAAATAGAGATATAAAGGCATCAAATCTTTCGGTGTTTTCAATTTTTGTGCATTTTCTTCTGGAAATGCACTTGCTCGCATTGCGGTACGTGTGCCACCAGGATTAATACAGTTAATACGCAAGGTACTATCGTTATATTCTTCGTTAAGTACTTGCATTAAGCCTTCTGTCGCGAATTTAGATACCGAATAAGCTCCCCAGCCATAACGACCTTGGCGACCGACACTCGAGGTGGTGAGGATAAGGCTTGCATGAGGAGCTTTGAGCATTAAAGGTAACAGTGCTTTGGTAAGCATAAATGTCGCATTGACGTTAACTTGCATAACATCATGCCAAAGGTTGCTTGGTTGATTAATAATTGGTTCAACAACACCTAATAGACCCGCATTTTGCAGCACACCATCAAGATGAGGGAAACGTTTAACGAGAGTATCCGCAAATTGCTGAAAATCGTTCTCTGTCGCTGTAAGTAGATCAAGTGGATATAACATAGGTTGTTGACCACCTGATGTAATTATTTCTTCTTGAACATCTTCAAGTTTTGATAGAGTACGACCTAATAAGATAAGTGTTGCGCCATATTGCGCATAAGTCAGTGCGGCTTCTTTTCCTATGCCATCACCAGCACCTGTTACTAGAATAATTTTATCTTTTAGCACGCTATGATCGGGTTGATATTGCAACATATTGATATCCTGTCTAGTAAAAAAGTAAATAAAGTGTAACGTCTTATTTGTCTAGCGACCAGTTTCGTCTGACTTTTTGTTTACAATTTGTGGTTACTTTCTTTATTGTATTAAGCAGAATCATGCCTTTGCTGCTGGCGCTAAAGCAGAATTTGGTTAAACTAGGCATATTGATTTTAGTTAGTGTTATTAACCTTAAAAAGAGGTCTTTGTGGAGTATATTTTACAATATGGACTGTTTTTAGCAGAAATTGTCACTGTTGTTGTGGCGATTATCGCTATCGTGTTGTTTTTTGTTGTGATTGGAAATAAAAAGCAAAATCGTAAAGGGACGTTAAAAGTCACAGATCTTGCTGAAGCTTACGAAGAAAAACAGCGCGTTATGCAACAAGCAAAAATGGACGATGCTGAATTAAAAGTCTGGTATAAAGCGTTTAAAAAACAGCAGAAAAAAGAGAATAAACAGAGTAAAAACAATGCAAAAGAAGGTAAAAAAGGCGTTGTAAAACCTTGTTTATATGTGCTTGATTTTAACGGTAGTATGGATGCCCACGAAGTAGGAGCATTACGTGAAGAAATCAGTGCCATTCTTTCTGTTGCACAAGCCGGTGATGAAGTATTACTGCGCTTAGAAAGCCCTGGAGGCATGGTTCACGGATATGGATTAGCCGCAGCGCAATTAACACGCTTAAAAGAAAAGGGTATTAAACTGACGGCGGTTGTCGATAAAGTGGCTGCGAGTGGGGGATATATGATGGCATGTGTGGCAGATAAAATTGTTGCTGCACCCTTTGCGATTATTGGTTCGATTGGTGTTGTGGCTCAGATCCCTAACATTCACCGTTTACTAAAGAAAAATGATATTGATGTTGAGTTACATACAGCTGGTGAATATAAACGCACATTGACTTTATTAGGTGAAAATACTGAAGAAGGTCGTGAAAAATTTAAGCAAGATTTAAATGAAACGCATCTATTGTTTAAATCATTTGTGCATAAATATCGCCCTCAACTTGATATTGATAGCGTTGCAACGGGTGAGTATTGGTATGGCTCAGAAGCACTCAATAGAGGCTTAATTGATGAAGTTGGTGTGAGTGATGATTGGTTGATCAATCATATTAATGATTTTGAAGTCCTCGCTGTCCAATATGTTACCAGAAAGAAAATGGTTGAGCGTGTTACCGGTGGCGCAATGGAAAGTATTGATAAACTTATGATGCGCTGGGTACAAAGAAGTAAGAAACCGCTGCTATAAGCCCAGTTAATACACAATAAATGATATCAGTGATAATGATTATTGCTGATATCATCCTTTCTTACCCACTTATTATCCCTAAATCATCTCAATAAATCTTCTAACTTTCTATTTTTAAACCTTTTCATTTTGATAAGGTAAAAAAAAAACCAGTGAAAATTTCACTGGTAATCAAAAAAATAATGATATTACTTATAACAACGTCAGGGTAAATATTTCCTCTTTCTAGGAGGCTTTAATATAGCGGTAAATCGAACATAAAAATAATTGATATTACTGATTGTATTAATAGGTAAGTGTAATCGAATGTTGAAATGGGACAGAAAATTTGTAGCATGATTAAATTGAATTTTTATTCTTTATTTTCATTTTGTTATGCCAGTTATTGGCATGTCAATGAATGCAATAACTGGCAAACAAGCACTCTTTTTGTTATCGATAAAGAGTCAATTAATTGACTTGAGTGAATAAATAAAAAGCTCACGAAGGTGACTTATTCTAAATGGTATTTATCAGATAACACATGAGCTAAATGTTTAAACATATTGAATGCAGCAGTGCTTTTTGCAGTGGGTAAACCTTGTTCATCTAAAAAAAATTCACCTTTAAATACGAGGACATTACCTTTTTGTTCTACCGAATCAGCACGCATACCTTGTAAATAATCTTCATGTTCGCATATGATTTTATTCGCTTTTTTCAAGTAGCATCTCTGTTGTAATAGGTGTAGTTTGTGTTGACATAATATGTGCTCCTTAGAAAAATAATTTGTTGCGCCTCACTTTTTATCAGGTAGAGTGTGGCATTTTTAAAAGCTTAGCTACTCTATATGTAGCAAACAATGATTTGCCTGTGCCCGATCAAAGCAGAGAGGTGATTAAAATACCTCAAAAAAAAGTTATGAGTTTTGAGCTTAAACAAAAGCTTTGAATAAAAACAGGTTGATATATTGCAAAACTAACGCAATATAAAAAAGAGATTTTAAACATTTTTTTAGTTGAGGGTATTAAACGATACCGTCATAACAAAGTTTAATTAGGTAAAGGTAATTATGGGTAAAGCTCTTGTTATCGTGGAGTCCCCGGCTAAAGCCAAAACGATCAATAAATATCTTGGCAATGACTACGTTGTTAAATCTAGCGTGGGTCACATTCGTGATTTGCCAAAGAGTGGTTCTGGCAGCCAGAAGAGCGAAAACTCATCCGCCACGAAAGGCGTGAAAAAAGTTAAAAAGGATGAGAAATCAGCCTTAGTCAGCCGCATGGGAGTTGATCCCTATAATGGATGGAATGCGAACTATCAAATTCTACCCGGTAAAGAAAAAGTTGTGGCTGAACTAAAAGCATTGGCTGAGAAAGCTGATCATGTCTATCTCGCAACGGACCTTGACCGCGAAGGAGAAGCTATCGCGTGGCATTTACGCGAAGTTATCGGCGGCGATGATGAACGATTTAGTCGGGTGGTTTTTAACGAGATCACTAAAAATGCCATTACACAAGCTTTCCAAACGCCTGGTGAGTTAAATATAGATCGCGTTAACGCGCAACAAGCACGTCGCTTTATGGATCGTGTTGTAGGCTATATGGTTTCACCTTTGCTTTGGAAAAAAGTGGCTCGTGGATTATCTGCGGGTCGTGTACAATCCGTTGCTGTGCGTCTTTTAGTTGAACGTGAGCGTGAAATTAAAGCCTTTGTTCCTGAAGAATATTGGCAATTACATGCATCACTGTTAACGCCTGACGAACAGCCATTGCGAATGGAAGTCACGCATTATAATGATAAAGCCTTCAATCCCGTTTCATCCGATGAAACACAGGTTGCGGTAAATGCATTACAAAATGCGATTTTTACGGTAAAAGATCGTGAAGATAGACCAACATCAAGCAAACCTAGTGCTCCATTTATCACATCCACCTTACAGCAAGCGGCAAGTACGCGTTTAAGCTTTGGTGTGAAAAAGACGATGATGTTAGCTCAGCGTCTTTATGAAGCGGGTTATATAACCTATATGCGTACTGACTCAACTAACTTAAGTCAGGATGCAATTCAAATGGCGCGTGGTTATATCAATGAGAATTTCGGTGCTAAATATTTGCCGAAAGAGCCAAATGTTTATTCAAGCAAAGAAAATTCTCAAGAAGCACACGAAGCTATCCGTCCTTCTGATATCAACGTTATCGCAGAATCTTTAAAAGATATGGATAACGATGCCAAACGTTTATATCAACTGATTTGGAATCAATTTGTGGCTTGTCAAATGACACCCGCAAAATACGATTCAACGACATTAACAGTCGAATCAGGTGATTATAAATTACGTGCTAAAGGTCGTACTTTACGTTTTGCAGGTTGGACGAAAGTCATGCCAGCGATGCGTAATAAAGATGAAGATAAAACCCTACCAGCAGTTGATGTAGGGGCAAAACTGACTTTAGCTGAGTTAGAACCTACTCAGCACTTTACTAAGCCACCAGCACGTTTTAGTGAAGCTACGTTAGTTAAAGAATTAGAAAAACGGGGTATTGGTCGTCCTTCAACCTATGCATCTATCATCTCCACTATTCAAGATCGTGGTTATGTAAAAGTTGAAAACCGTCGTTTTTATGCAGAAAAAATGGGTGAAATCGTAACAGATCGCTTAGAAGAGAATTTTAGCGATTTAATGAATTACGATTTTACGGCGCAGATGGAAGATCACCTCGACCATGTTGCTAATAATGAAGAAAACTGGAAAGCGGTATTAGATGCGTTCTTCACCGATTTTAGTCAGCAATTAGAGATCGCTGAAAAAGATCCGGAAGAAGGTGGCATGCGACCAAATCCAATGGTGATCACGTCGATTGAATGTCCAACTTGTTCTCGTCATATGGGAATTAGAACGGCGACAACCGGCGTATTCTTAGGCTGTTCAGGTTATGCTTTACCGCCTAAAGAGCGTTGTAAGCAAACTATTAACCTTATCCCTGAAGATGAATTATTAAATATTCTTGAGGGTGAAGATGCAGAAACTAATGCATTACGTGCGCGCCGTCGTTGCCCGAAATGTGGTACTGCAATGGACAGTTACCTGATTGATACTCATCGTAAGTTACATGTTTGTGGTAATAACCCTGCATGTGATGGTTATGAAGTTGAAGAAGGTGAATTCCGCTTAAAAGGTTATGAAGGTCCAGTTATTGAGTGCGATAAATGTGGCTCTGAAATGCACCTGAAAATGGGACGTTTTGGTAAATACATGGGATGTACTAATGATGACTGTAAAAATACCCGTAAAATCTTAAAAAGCGGTGAAATTGCACCACCGAAGGAAGATCCCGTTCCACTTCCTGAATTGCTATGCGAAAAATCAGATGCTTACTTTGTCTTACGAGACGGTGCGGCGGGTGTATTCTTAGCTGCAAATACGTTCCCTAAATCAAGAGAAACGCGAGCACCAAAAGTGGAAGAACTGGTTCGCTTTAAAGATCGTTTAG
The DNA here is from genome assembly GCF_001743005.1 of Shigella sp. FC1967. NCBI lineage: Bacteria > Pseudomonadati > Pseudomonadota > Gammaproteobacteria > Enterobacterales > Enterobacteriaceae > Shigella > Shigella sp. FC1967. The sequence goes on from NZ_MIIZ01000698.1 coordinate 17,843, forward strand.
CAGAGAAAATGCGCTATTTAGCAGAAGCGCCGGTGGCAGATCCTGAAGGAAACCCAACGATTGTGCGTTTTAGTCGTAAAACAAAACAGCAATATGTTTCTTCAGAGAAAGAGGGTAAAGCAACAGGTTGGTCTGCATTCTATGTTGATGGTAAATGGGTTGAAAAAACCAAATAACATGAGCATTACGTGATAAATAAAAAAGCGACTAATGAGAGTTAGTCGCTTTTTTGTATTAAGAAGGTATGCTAATTAAATATACTGAAACAGTATTAATGGTTGATTTCTATTTGTCTAATATCTTACTTTGCTAATAAGACGGAGATACTATGAAACCGATGTCTTTATTACTATCTGGCTTACTTTTTACTTCTGTGGCAAGCGCTGCAACGTTAGATGTCACGTTAAAAGAAGCTTTACCGACGGGAGCAGGCAACGATATTGGTGTTGTCACTATCACTGAAACTGATTATGGGTTGTTATTTACCCCAAAACTCACTGGATTAACACCAGGTATTCATGGTTTTCATATTCATGCAAATGGTTCTTGTGAGCCTGATATGAAAGATGGCAAACCTGTACCGGCTTTAAAAGCAGGGGGGCATTTAGATCCTGAGAAAGTTGGTGCTCATTTAGGACCTTATAATAAAGATGGGCATCTAGGTGATTTACCTGGATTAGTTGTGAATGACAAAGGTGTTGCTAATTACGCAGTATTAGCGCCAAAACTCACTAAGCTTGAGCAAGTCAAAGATAAAGCAATCATGGTTCATGTGGGGGGAGACAACTACTCTGATGATCCCGAGGCTCTTGGCGGTGGTGGAGCAAGAATGGCATGTGGTGTGATTAAATAATTGAGTCCCACGATGACGATGAAATAAAAGCTGGCAGATAAGGTCAGCTTTTTTTTATGCTTATTTATAGCTTATAACTATTTGATATAACAAAAGCTAAATAACCCTATTAATTACGTTAGACCGAAATGAAATAAGTGATATAGTGGTTATATATTACATCTTTATTATTCTTTTTAGTTATATGAATATAAATAGAATAACGGAATAATAAGTCTTTTGTTGAAGGGATAGCCTCTCCATGAAATTACAACAGTTGCGTTATATCGTTGAAGTGGTGAATAACGATTTAAATGTTTCGACCACGGCAGAGCGTTTGTATACATCTCAACCGGGAATAAGTAAACAAATTCGCATGTTAGAAGATGAGCTAGGTATACAAATATTTTCTCGCAGTGGTAAACATCTAACGCATGTCACACCGGCGGGTGAAGAAATTGTAAGGCTGTCTAGAGAAATTTTATCAAAAACAGAAGCGATTCGATCAGCCGCGGGTGAACACACTTATCCAGATAGAGGTTCACTATCGATTGCAACAACGCATACACAAGCTCGTTATGTATTGCCTCCAGTGATAAAAGGTTTTATTGAGCGTTATCCGGATGTTTCATTGCATATGAATCAAGGTTCACCCACACAAATTGCTGAAGATGTATGCAGAGGTAAAAGTGATTTTGCGATTGCCACAGAATCACTGCATCTTTATAACGATTTAGTGATGCTACCTTGTTATCGTTGGAACCGTATTGTGGTGGTTTCAAAAGATCATCCACTGGCACAAAAACGAGAAGTGACACTCAAAGAGCTCGCGGGTTATGATATCGTGACTTATACCCAAGGCTTTACAGGACGCTCCGATCTTGATGATGCTTTCGGTAAGGTAGGGTTAAAACCTAAAATTGTTTTCACTGCCACCGATGCGGATGTGATTAAAACGTATGTCAGACTGCATTTAGGCATTGGTGTGATTGCCAGTATGGCATTTGATCCTGTACTCGATAGCGATTTAGTTGCCATTGATATGCGTGATAAGTTTAGTTATAGCACCACTAAAATTGCGTTTCGTCGTAGTGGGTTTTTACGTGGCTATATGTATGATTTTATGTGGCGTTTTGCACCTCATCTTACGCGTAAATTTAATTGAGCAAGCTGTTGCGTTGCGATTTAGTTGCCATTGATATGCGTGATAAGTTTAGTTATAGCACCACTAAAATTGCGTTTCGTCGTAGTGGGTTTTTACGTGGCTATATGTATGATT
>NZ_MIIZ01000699.1:0-4505 GCF_001743005.1 Shigella sp. FC1967
CTTCAGCTAAAACCTACATAAGCCAATTACGAGTACCACATATTTTTGTTGATATTTATCAAGTGGACAGTTAAGTATCCATTACAAAAAAAACATGCTTATTCATGTCAGATATACAATTATATTTATCTCTTTTATTTAGTCAAAAACATTATTAATAATGGAAGTTACTATTGCGGTGCTTAATGCAATTAATACCAAATCATTACCAACAATCCGCCATTCATAACCTGGATAATAAGGCAATTGTCTAAGCATTTTTTCAGGAACCGCTTTTTTTGCAATACCTGGAGGTAATGGTTTCCCTCTTACTAGGTTTTTAGCAATACCCGGGGGGAGCGATGAATATCCCGTAAATCCGCCTTCCAACGCAAACGCTCTCGCTTCATTATAAGATAAAGAAACAGAGAAAAGCGCTTCATTACCTAAGTGATTATTCTGTGATTTATTATGCCATTTATTTGGTTTTTCCCCTTGGAAGCCTTTATTTTGTCCCCTTCCATGTCCATTATTTGGATCCGCATAAGAAACAGATATCACCGATAACCCTATAATTACTAACGATAAATTGCATATTCGAGAAAGTGTACTCATTTTCATGATCTCAATTATTGATTTTTTATAGAATATCCATCAAGTCATATAACTACTATAAGTAATATTCCTAGAAAAAAGCCAGCCAGCCACTTCCAATCAAATAACTTATCAATCGGAGCGATTATGGTTCTCTTCACTGGTACACCAACATTAATACAAAATTTATTAAACCCTTAGAATTCCATTTAAAGGCAAAAAACTACCCAACAAATGATAGCGCTTTCAAGAGACGTTAAGAGACTTTAGGAGACAATGATTAAATGAGAAGATTTGATTTTACTGGGATAAGTAGACTTTAAGAGATGTTAGGAGACATTGAAGTGGCGGAGGAGGAGAGATTCGAACTCTCGGATGGTTTCCCATCGGCGGTTTTCAAGACCGCTGCCTTCAGCCGCTCGGCCACCCCTCCGCAATGGGGAGCAATATAAACACCTAAGCTTATGTTGTAAAGCCCTTATTGTACTGTTTGCCTTAAAATTAAACGCATTACAAGCCAATGGCTTAATTTATCAACGATTCATGGGTTCTACTTGGGTATTTTCCTTATTTTTGCTAAATTAACGGTATTATTTTTGATTGGTTGCTGCACACATGTTTGTATTTAACGGAAAAGAAATCGAAACCGATAGTCACGGTTATTTAAAAAAATAGCAATGAGTGGAATGAAGATATGGTTCCAACATTAGCTGAACTAGAAGAAATTGAACTTACAGAGCAACATTGGGAGATCATCCGTTTTGTTCGCCAGTTTTATTTAGAATTTAATACCTCTCCCGCCATTCGTATGTTAGTAAAAGCGCTTGCACAAAAATATGGCGACGAAAAAAGGAAATAGCCGTTATCTTTATCGCTTGTTTCCTAAAGGCCCAGCAAAACAAGCAACAAAACTTGCTGGCTTACCAAAACCCGTGAAATGTATTTAATATTATCTTTCGATAAACGATAATTAAAACAATATTACTCATAATGGTGGATTGAAAAATCTGCCATTTGTTCATATTCACAAGATGTTGCTGACCAAAATGTAATTTTGGCACTTTTTGGACCACCCGCTTCTAACCACTCTTCAAATTCTTTTAATGCATTTTCTTTCGCAAAGGCCTTTACTCCCACGCTACCGTCATCACGATTCCAAACATACCCTGTTATTGGTTTTTTTTTTCATCCATTGAGAAGTAAAAAAACGAAAACCAACACCTTGAACACGCCCTTGAATAATATATTCTCTACCTATTTTCATATGCTCTCCTAGTCATGTTTTCCCAATAAAAATTCTGTCTAGGTTATTGTCTTTTCTTTATACAATAGATAATCTGATTTTGTGAGGTTCTTATTCATAATAAAAGTAAAGGATTATATTTTTTTCAAATCCTTGAAATTTTACTTTATGCCCTCATATATATAACCAATAAGCAAGGCTATATGGAGGTGATACTATGATGATCGCCAGCAAATTTGGGATAGGACAGCAAGTTAGACATAAATTACTCGGCTACTTAGGCGTTGTTGTCGATGTGGATGCTGAATATTCCCTTGATCAACCTAATGGGGATGATATTGCATCTAATGTGACCTTGCGAGCAGCACCTTGGTACCATGTTGTGATGGAAGACGATGAAGGGCAGCCCCTTCACACTTATCTTGCTGAGGCACAGATAACCTATGAAGTTTCAGATGAACACTTAGATAATGACTCATTGGATGAATTATCTCAGTCTATTCGTAGCCAATTACAAGCACCACGATTAAGAAACTAATCCAATGAACCTACATAACCAGTAATCTGGATAAACTGTTAATCGCCGAATTTGTTTTCGGCGATTTTATTTTGGCGTATTACCAAGGAAGTCCATGTGCTTCAATTTCTTTTTTAGGACAACGATCCATTACTACACGTAATCCAGCATCTTCAGCTAAATTTTTAGCATCTTCATTAATCACACCAATCTGCAACCATAATACTTTGGCATTAATTTCAATTGCTTCTTGCGCAATTTTTAATGCTACGTCAGATTGACGAAAAACATCAACCATATCAACAGTAACAGGGATCTCTTTTAATGAGGCATAGCATTGTTGCCCCAATAAGGTTTGCCCTGACATACCTGGATTAACAGGAATAACATCATAGCCTTGTTCTAATAAGAATTTCATGACTTTATAGCTTGGGCGATCTTCTTTATTACTCGCACCAACAAGCGCAATGGTTTTAACGCTTCTTAAAATGTCATAAATGTCTGAATCCACCATTTACCTACTCCGTTCATCATGAAGATTGAAAATATTATGATACATCATAGTATCTTGATCTGTTCATAGCATATGAGATAAAAAAAAGGTATTTTGAAAACTGAAACAATTACTATGTTTATATTTAAAGGTATCAAATGGAACAAATTGACCGCACGCTCTTAAAAGAAAAAAATATCGCGCTTGTTGCCCATGATCACTGTAAAAGCTCATTGCTGGAATGGGTTGAAAATAATCGTGAACAACTGTCTCTACACAAATTATTTGCAACAGGAACTACTGGTAACCTAATTAACCATCACACTGGTCTTCCTGTGACTCAAATGCTAAGTGGCCCAATGGGTGGTGATCAACAAATAGGTGCAATGATCGCTGAAAAGAAAATTGATATTATGATTTTCTTTTGGGATCCACTAAATGCCGTTCCCCACGATCCTGATGTTAAAGCACTTTTACGCTTAGCTACGGTCTGGAACATCCCCGTTGCAACAAATCGTGCAACTGCGAACTTTTTAATTTCATCCCCTTTCTTTTCACAAGAATCTACAATTAAAATCCCAGATTACGAAGGTTATTTAAAAGAAAGATTAAAATAATCTTAAGGTTTTCGCTGCATAGGAACACCTTGAGATTTTAGCTCTGAAACAAAACAAGATGGCTGTTGTTTATTAAACAATAGCCATACTTGTTTTTTTGCTCTTGTTAAAGCGACATACATTAAACGCCGTTCCTCAGCATTAGGATAATCTTCAACACTAGGCAGTAATGCCAATTCAATAATTGATTCTCTTGCTGGTGCAGGAAAAGCATCTTTACCTTCTTGTAAACCTAAAATAATAACGTAATCTGCCTGTTGTCCTTTTGAAGCATGAAAAGTCATAAACTGCAGATCTAATTTAGGCCAACGTGTTTTCGCTTTTTTTAATAATTCTGGTTTGAGATAGTGATAACGAGCAAGTAAAAGTATCGTTTCGTTTTCTTCTACATAACCACTCATTTTATTGAGTAAACTTTCAAGTTGATCATCAGATAACAGCACGACTGACTTTTTATTCCCTTTCACTAAACTATTTAAAGGTTTAGATAACTGAACTGGATTTTGTTGAATAAATGTATTGGCAATATTCCCTATTGTGTCATTAAAACGATAAGTTGTATCCAATGCACATTCAGCACCTTCCACCAAAAGAGTGATGGAAAGAAGTCGTTAATAATAACTCGGCACCGCTAAAACGATAAATGGCTTGCCAATCATCTCCTACTGCAAATAGAGATGTTTGTTTATTTTGCTGTTTTAATGCAGTTAATAATGAAGCTCTTAATGGCGAAATATCTTGGAACTCATCAACAAGAATATGTTTCCATGGACTAATAAAACGCCCTTTTTCAATAAGATTAATAGCTTGATGTAACAAGCCCGAAAAATCGATTGCATCTTCCTCTTTTAATGCAGTTTTCCAAACTTTTAATAATGGCGATAATAATTTTAAATACTTTTTAAAGGCTTCTGTGTATTCGGGTTGTACACTTTCAATCAGCGATTTTTGACTACCGCCTTTCATTCTTAATAAACCGACCCAAACGCTCTAATCTTATAGCAATTTGATTTTCTAATTTTTTATCATTCCAAAAATCACCGTCAGGGATATCCCACTCAA
>NZ_MIIZ01000700.1:0-4492 GCF_001743005.1 Shigella sp. FC1967
TGCAATTAAACTACGAAAGTTTTTTATCTGTTGCGACACAATAGAGTAATCCATAAATGTACGGCAAATAGAAATCGTTCTTTATTTGTTCATTATTATTTACCTCATGAGCGAGCAAAAGTACAAGGAACGAATGATTTTTTTGATTTTCTTCTTTGGTGCAATAGGTAGCATTACAGGCGGTATCGCTTTTTTACCTTATAGGTTGGCGTAATACTAATCTCATCAGTATTGCCATCAGTATCATTATCTTATTAATTGCAATTAAACTACGAAAGTTTTTTATCTGTTGCGACACAATAGAGTAATCCATAAATGTACGGCAAATAGAAATCGTTCTTTATTTGTTCATTATTATCTTAAGCCCGCTATTTTAAGTGGGCTTTCACACAAAATGATACCTTTTGTTTTTCTTGTTGGATTGCATATCAGAAATCTATTTTGATAGAATCATAATATCGATTAACTTTTAAACTTAGAGAAGGAGGCTAATTATGCTTTTGTGTGATCTTATTGAATACTCACACTTCTTTGGTAATCGCCACAGCTCAGGCCCTCACAGTATTTTACTGCGTTAACCTGCCTGAGCGACGTTAACTATTACCTCTCCTCAGCTTACAGGGTTATCGCTTGATATTACCCAAGGCATTGTTGTGCCTAAAAATGAGTAAGCTATGAGCACATTATTATCTACACAAAATTTATCTTTCCATAACAATCACGGTTTATTATTAAACGATATTTCTTTAGCGCTAATTAAAAGGTGAGAAGATTGGTTTAATTGGTTATAACGGTTGTGGCAAAAGTACTTTATTAAAATTACTTTCACATCAATTATCACCAAGTTCAGGTACTATTTCTGTCGCTAATCAAACGGTTATAGCGTATATAGAACAGCACTTACCCACGGAATTACAGTCAATGACTTTAATTGATGCTGTACTTCATAAATTGCCTGAAGAATACAGATTATCTGAAGGCTGGCGAGCTGAGTTATTACTAAGTGAAATGGGGTTTAAACTTCACGAAAAAGATCTTCTTGTTTCGCAATTAAGTGGTGGTCAACACACGCGATTATTATTAGCGAGAGCGTTAATTATTGAGCCTGATTTATTATTACTTGATGAGCCCAGTAACCACCTCGATTTACCCACTATTTTATGGTTGGAAACATTTTTAAAACAGTGGCGTGGTAGCTTCATTCTCGTGTCTCATGATAATACGCTATTAGATAATGTTACGAATTGTACATGGATTATTCGTGATAAATCGCTGTCTCTCTTTCGATTACCCTGCTCTCAAGCTCGAGTAGCACAAGAAGAGCAAGATCTCAGTGCACAACATCGCCGTCATGCACAACAAAAAGAGATAGATAGAATAGCCCAAAGTGCGAAGCAACTCGCAATATGGGGTCACGTTTATGATAACGAGAATTTATCACGTAAAGCCAAGCAGATGGAAAAACAGATTGTTCGTTTAAAAGATGAGCAGACTGAAGTAACGTCTGGAAACCAGTGGGTATTGCAATTTTCGGGTACAACATTACGTGCTGATAGGCTCTGCGAATTAAATCAACTTGCTGTTATTCCTGCTGAAAATGCACCTACTTTGTATACCGTTGAAAATCAACGCATAAAAAGTGGTGATCGAATAGCAATAATTGGTGCTAATGGAACAGGCAAATCATCATTATTAAAGATGATTTGGTCACTTAGTTTAATTGAAACAAGTGAACAAAATGCAATAAAGCTGCATCCCCGAGTTGAATTGGGTTATTACGATCAAAAAATTTCTCAATTAGCTGATCATGATACCCTTTCTGATGCATTAAAACCTTTTGCACCATTAACGGATGAACAGAGAAAAATGGCACTTATTAGTGCTGGCTTTGTTTATACACGTCATGGGCAGAAAGTGAGTACATTAAGTGGAGGTGAACGTGCGCGCTTATTGTTTGTTGGCTTGAGTTTGGCAAACTATTCTTTATTAATGCTAGATGAACCTACAAACCATATTGATATGGAAGGCAAAAAGGCATTAGCTGAACAAATTAGCCAATTCCCTGGCGGTGTTTTATTAGTTAGCCATGATAGGGAGTTGATTGAAAATAGCTGTAATCGGTTTTGGTATATTCATCATGGTATTTTAACAGAGCACCATGATATTGAAGCCATTTATCAGCTTATTTCTGAAGAAGAAATACCAGAAACTCTGCTAATAGATAAATGCAATAATTTGCAGGATAGCTCATCAGTTACATTAGCTTCACATGATGATGACGAAAAACTCGTTAAGTTAATTGAGTTAGAAGAGAAATTAGAAGCTGATTTAGCGCGTAAAACTAACCATCAAAAACCGGCTTTACAGGCACAATGGAGATTAGAGATTAGTCAGTTAAAGCAAGCACTTAAAATTGATTTAAAATAGATAAGATTTTGTTTAAACAAAAAAGGATCACGGTGTGATCCTTTTTTTATTTCTGTTCTTATTTTACTAACTGATATTCAATAAGATATAAAGACTTCGTTGTCGGATAAATATCTTTGATAAGTGCTTTCAACACTGGGAGTGTCATCCCTTCTTGTTGTGCGTGATATTCATTGATATCGTCATAACCTAAAGGCGATACTGATATGATTTTCAGTTTTCCGTAATAAGTACGATGTTCATTAGCAAATAATTCAACAATGCTTCCCGGTTTGTAATCACTTTCACTTTCATCTCGAATAGTAATCACTTTTTTTTTCTTCAAGAATCGAAGGGATTAAACGCTCAAAAAAAAGTAATTTCTGTTGGTATTGCCGACATAATATAGACTCATAAATTTATTGATAATTTGCTTATTATCTTATCATATAAGAACTATTGTTTATTTTTTTTACCCGCTGAGGTGCTATGCAGGGCCTCTCTCTGAAGAAGCTTAGCCTTTCGCTCAATCCCCCAACGATAACCGGATAATTCACCATTTTGTCGAATGACACGATGGCATGGAATAGCAACTGCGAGCTTATTAGCTGCACAGGCATTAGCGACGGCTCGATATGCCTTAGGCGCGCCAATTTTTATCGGCAATTTCTTGGTAAGTCATAGTGTGACCCAAAGGAATATCTAGTAATGCTTGCCAAACTTTTTGCTGAAACACAGTACCTTGAATATCAAGAGGTAAAGATAAGGGTTGTTTGGGTAATTCAATAAAACCGATGACTTGTGCGACGATTTGCTCAAATTCTTCATTTGCACCGATTAATTCAGCCAGAGGAAATTGTTTCTGCAAATCTTCTAATAATCGCTCTGCATCATCACCTAACATAATGGCACAGATCCCCTTTTCACTTTGCGCCACAAGAATACTCCCTAAAGAGCACTGAGCAATTGCAAAAAAGATAGCAATATTCTTACCACCTGTACGCCAATTTGTTGGTGTCATCCCTAATATTGCAGTTGCATTTTCATAGAAACGGCTATTAGCGTTGAAACCTGATTGATAAATCGCATCTGTAATACTGCCATCTTGCACTAACGCTTTTTTTATTAATTTTTGACGATAAGCATTCGCATAATCTTTTGGTGTAATACCCATAATGGATTTAAAGAGACGATGAAAATGATATGGGCTTACCATAACATGCTCTGCAATACAGGTAAGCGACACATCACCGTTATTTTGTTCAATAAAACGGCAGGCTTGCTCAATAAGTTGATTATATTTACTCTCCATTATGGTAGTCCTTTCAATACGGGATTATGGTTATAATGGACAAACATAATAAATAAGTAACTCCGTTTATTGCTCTGTTACTCAGGTTTTTTAGATAATGCCCATAGATAAAGTGATGCCGTGGAGCCATAGGGTGAATAGCGTTTTCGGTAACGTTCGAAGCGGGCTTTATCCAATGTTTTATGACGATAAAGGCGCATAATTCCGCGTTGAATAGCCAAATCTCCCCAACTTAAAATATCTGGTCGATTAAGCGAAGAAATTAATAACATTTCTGCTGTCCAAATCCCAATACCTTTTAGTTGAGTTAAAGTATCAATAACCTCTTTATCTGTCAGATCAGGAATTTTATTTAAATTTAATTTTTCTGAAATAACGGCGTCAGCAATACCGATAATATAATTGGCTTTGCGCATAGTCATTCCGCACTGTTGTATCTCTTGCTCTGATAATTTTATGACACGCTCTGGCGTGTAAGTGCCTTCACATAAATTGAGTAACCGCTGGTTAACGGTGATGGCCGCAGAAATCGATATTTGTTGTTCAATAATGTTTTTAACTAATGCTGTGAATAGATCAGGTGTTAATGGTCGTTTAATTTCCCCTATTCTTTCAATAAGTGCTGCTAAACGTTTATCACACTGTTTTAACGCAGTTATCTCTCTTTCTCCATACTGAAAATACATAATCCCCCCAATAGAATAAAATACTGCAACAGTATAATGTAAAAATGCAAATGTGATGCACTCCATTTCTTGCTTTTTTATTTTTCAC
>NZ_MIIZ01000701.1:0-4490 GCF_001743005.1 Shigella sp. FC1967
AGGAGTGCTTTAAATGGCGCGTTCAGGTCACTGCATGTGACGTTCTTGCCGATCACAGACAGGGTATCCTGGAGTGATCCACCAGCAGCATCCAGCCCCATTCTATCGACGGTCTCACTACTCACCATTGCCTGGACAACATTGGTGAATGCCTTCGAGTTGAGCTGCTCAACGTTTAGGGCCGTATTGCATTTCTGCTCAAACGCTTGCTTGTACTGGATGGTGTACTTTGCAGTGATAGGTGACATGGTGTTCATCGCAAGTATGTATGCGTCCACCTCGCTGGTCGGTAATGTCGCGGCGTAGACTGACGAGCATGATGCGGCTACGGCCATTATCAAAGATATTACCTTCTTATTCTTCATTTCTCTGAAATTCCCCTTTTAAAATATGGAGCTACAACTCATTTGTACCAATCATAATACTATTGATTTCCAAAAGTATCTCTCCCTACTGCCATATATGATGGCTCACCTCCCAAACCACTTGGCCGCTGACGGCGGCTGGGCCAACGCCAGAGCCTGATCCACACTATCAGCCGCCTGAAAAAAATCTCATTACCTCTGACGGATAAAGAAACAGATTTCCCCCTTTGGCAAAAAACAGATACCAAACAGAAAAAACCACAGAAAAAACACCTGCAACACACACTTCAAATCTATTTCTTGCAGAGAAATACTTGTAGTGCTTTATTTCGTATCTCGGGGTTCTCATTTTGACTAGATTTTTCAATGTCAACCAAAGAAAGATAACCCCAGTAGGAAGGATAACTATCACAACCCCAAAGAAATAAATTGTGTATATAATAAAATCAAACCAGTTATTGATTTCCATAAACCGTCCCCAGAGCTACATCGGCCAATAACTCGCCATCGAGGCCGTAAACATAGAGCACATCTACGCCACCAGCAGGCTTAACCGCTGGTGGCAATATTTCAAGCCGTTCTCAATACTGCCTTTTCTTAAAGTAGCCAAGCCTTCTCAGACGAGATAAGAAATTCTTTTTGAAATACAGCCCACCCGGCAATGCTGCTAAAACAAAAAGCACCATAAAATAAACTGCATAAACCACACTAGAATTAAAAGCTTCACGCCACCCATTGATAAACACGGGGGCAATAAATAACGGTGCAACCAATACACACGCAAACAACACGTAAACAATACCCCCCCCCCACATATTTAGCAAAGGCACCGGATCTACCCAGGAAAAATAGAGTTTTCCCATAAACAACGAACCCTACTAATAAAAGACCTGATACAACAACAAAGTACATGGCCGTAACAATCCACATCATATTAAAACCCCTTACCAAATAATTCACCCGAGCCAACGCTGTCCTGGGAACCGCAAGTTGAAGGTTGGCCCCTGGGTGGTGATGCTGGCCTTACCGAACGGGCTGTAGCTCGCCTTCCAAACCTTTTGGCTGCTGGCGTTGAAATGCCCAACGCCAGCAGAGTTCACTTACTTAAAATGGTCAGGAATCATCTTGATTTGTTCTTCCGCATCCCAATTTTTGGGTTTATCACTAGGCTCTAACCATTCGCATCCACTAGAAAGCCAGCCGCCCCTTAGAGCTCGTACATTTTCGAGCGTGGTATCGCCATAACCGAACTCCACTCCACAGCATGAACATATTTCGTATGTAGGTGTTTTATCATCTTCGCCCCAAGGTGGATCTTCGTGGAAAAGACCGCATACTCTACAATGATGTTTAATTTTACTGGTCATAGAAATACTCCAATCCACTTGGCCGCTGGCGTCGGTTAGCTAGACTAACACCAGCGTATTCAATGAATAACTAGCCAAAAACCTTTATCATTTCTTTAATTGTTCTGGCAGACTCCATTTCCTCCATAATCTTTTCAATTCCGACACCGGAATCCAAATTACTTCTGTACTTTTTAGCCAAATCACAAAGTTCAGATTTTAACTCCTTGCAATCCAGATTAGAGATAAGAACAGCATTAAAATTAGCCTTAAACAGTCGAGAACCATACATCGCTATTTCTACAGGCCAGTACCAGAATGGACTTAGCGGCTTGTAGCTCGCAACCTCGTCTATTTTGTAGTGACGACCTTCCGAATCATAAATGTCCATCAGCTCAAAATAACCGTTCCTCAAAGACTGAATAGTACATTTCCCGAACTCGGATTCTGATGCCACTACGAAGAGCGACCTTTTCTTGCTGCTCACAAGCAGCGCTGGAAATTCAATTTGCACAACCGCATCCCTCATCATTTCTTGAATCAGCTAAACCACCACTAACAGGAGAGGCTTGAGCTACTTTTGCCCATTCAGGCGTCCCCCGTCCTACACGTCTCCAGTGGCTGCGTTCATTCATGTTCACGCTATTCTGCAACCTTTTCTAGCCACAAAACTGCACTTTTGCGTAATTCCCTCACCTCTTTATCAAACTCAAGAGAGAATAAATTTCCATCAACAACCCATACATCAACTTCAAATGTCACTCCGTCAGCAAAACCTTTTAATCGGCACAACCTCTCTTCTCCCCGAAACGCGAATTTATCGTTTCTGCTCATATCAACACTCAATCCGGAGATTTTATAAAAACATATTTCCTCATCACCTCGATGCCTTTGAACATAATTTATCTCTCTTATTTGCGACTGGAGAATGCCTCCATTTTTCTTGCCTAACACTCGTTTCATTTCGCCAAAAAGGCTTACTTCAAACGCTGTATATTTTGGGAAAAGCCAGTTGAAAAGATGTCTGATTTGCATTTTATTCTCCACATCCACACGGTCAGCCCCTGGGTGGTGATGCTGGCCTTACCGAACGGGCGGTAGCTCGCCTTCCAAACCACTTGGCCGCTGACGTCGGTCAGCCACAACCGGCACCAGAGCCCTCCCCCTAGCCGTTTGAGATAAAAATCTAATCAAGGACTGATTTTTCTCGAATCTCTTGGGAAAGCCCTCTTTCAGTTGCGCATTTCCAAAGATACGGTGACTTTCTGGGGTTTCTCCAACCAAGCCTATAAAGTGCATCCCTGTCCTCTTGAACAATATCTATAAATTCTTCTTCCTGAAGCTCAATACACCATGTCGCATTACATACACTGTGGACAGATGCAAGTGGCTTGTACCTTTCAAGAATATGTAGCCCCTGCGTTATTCTTTGGATTTCTGATAAAATCATTACTCTTTCCAGTCCTTTTCTGGGAGCACAAACACAAGATGAAATGGTATGCCTTGCTCAAACCAATACTCATTAGCTTCCAGCCAACAGTTGGTGAACATGCCCATGACTTGCGGGTTATTCGACCATGCCTTATGTGCGCCTTTTGCTAATAAGACAAATCCACTACTCGGCAACCAATCCAAATCGCCAAGGCATTCATCTAAGGCATCCCAGTTCCCGCCAAAGTATTCAGGAAATTGCATAGCCTCAGATACAGCCGAAAACAAACCATCAGCATCATGAACATCAGACAGGTCGCATTCCATAACGCTTACACCTGATTTTTCAACGCTTTCTATTAGAGCGGCGTCCTTCAAAAAATGAATGGATGTGATTGATGGCCTGTTATACATTCGATTAAGCATCATTAATTGCATAAGCTAGATCCGTTATTCGTGTAGTTCATCTTCTAAATTTTGCTCCTCATCATCTGATACCATTCCGTCGAAAGCGAATAAGCCCTCAAGACAAGAGCTAGAGCTTTCAGATAATGTTTTTTTTTATATCCACAACCTTTGCTGCTTTGCTGTTGTATTCCGTTGGAATTTTCAAGAACTGAATTTCACCTATCCCGCCCATCCCAAGAAAGACGACAAATCTTAAATTCGCAGCACTGTCTTTGGTGCCTGAAAATTTATACCCAGACACTGGATTGGCACCGCCTATTTTTATCTCTCTAGGCCATTTTTTTTCTAACCGTATCAAGCGCGTCAAAAAACTGGAGCAGCTTTCCGTTACTTGAGCGCTCCATCATGTCTAATCGGTCAAATTGCTTGAGAAGTTTACCCTTATCAATATCATTGAGGTGGTGATAAAAAGTCCTCAACGCATCTACCTCATAACTTCTCAACCATTCACAATCTGAATAAACTATCTTTTTCATCAATCTCATAAGATTTGTTATTTTTGACATTCACAACCTCCTGACTGACTGTCGCCAGCTAAATTGCCTAATTCACCACCGGCTGCGGCCCCTACGACTGCACCAGGATATTGATAGGGCATCCTATCTATCAGTTGGATAGCTTTAGGGTAGCGTTGTCCCCACTCATTAAGTCTCCGGTTTCGATCTCCTTTTACGTTTCCATAATAACTAGAGTCATGTTTATAGTGTCTCTTTCTAGTTACATACCGCCCATTCCACTTGTTGCCATTTTTGAGAAGCCACTTACCGAATCGGTTATTTAACAAAGCTGTTTTGCCCATGCGAGAGGGAATAAAGTGACTAAAATTCATTCCAGAACCCTTCACGTATTTTCCACCAGCAATCCAACCAATCTTACCCCC
>NZ_MIIZ01000702.1:0-4489 GCF_001743005.1 Shigella sp. FC1967
CCCCTTTTCTACTTTAAAGTCTTCTTCTTGCATATTTTGATGATCGTTGATCATTACTATCTTACTTTTTAGTCTTTTATCCTAAATTCGATCATTTTTAAATCAATTGAATAAAACATTCCTGTTATTCATTAATATTTAAGACAATTTTTATCTTTTTTGTCTGTTAGTTATCGTCAAAACCTTTTATACTTCATTACTGTATAAATGAACAGCAAACGAACAGACACGGAATGACAGCAGAAGGACATCTACTTTTTTCTGTGGCAACACTTGTGTTAGCGCAGAAGCTTGAAATAACGCCAGCTCTTGCTCATGGTGATTGGTTTCACATGATCCCTGCTGTCTTATTAGGCTCACTTCTACCTGACTTAGATCATCCAGGTTCTATTCTGGGGCGATTATTCCGTATTATCTCTCTGCCCCTCTCAAAGCTCTGTGGTCATCGCGGTTTTACACATAGTTTACTTGCGTTTTGTGGTTTAGCTATTTTGTGGGAAATCCAAGTTTCACCACGTTGGGGTATTTCTGCCGATATCTTTCATGCTCTTTTATTGGGTTATCTTAGCCATCTCATTGCCGATATGTTAACCCCCGCTGGCGTTCCTTTCTTATGGCCTTTAAAAATGCGTTTTGCATTACCTATTTTAGGCAAAAAGAACAATAAAAAAGGCGAGCGATTTATCTCTGTTTTGATCCTTGTTGGTGCACTTTTTTTTACCACCTCACCTGACTATTACCCTGCCTTCGCAAGTCAACGATTGGTTACAGATGTACCACAATAAGCGTGCTAATTTTTAACACACACGGACAAAACTCTACGTTTCTCTATTTATTTATAAATTATTACATCTTTTTATGCCTACTTTCCTTGTTTTTATAACCAAACAGTTATATAAAATAATAATTAATTATAAAAAGTTATTAACAATCCTGTTACTCTATAACGAATTGATGCTGTTATATCCTTTCTTATTACCTAAGAACTCATATCGCATACAATCGTCGAAATTATATAAATAAAGATCTCGTTGGAGAGTTAAGATGAATTTTCCGTTAATCATTAACGTACTCGTCTTTGTTGTGCTATTACTCATCTTGGCTAAATTAAGTCAACGTCAGTGGAGCCTTTCAAAGAAAGTTCTTGTTGGTTTAGTTTTTGGTGTGGTTTTTGGGCTAGCACTACATGCATTCTATGACTCACATGATCCTATTATTAAAGAATCTATTCTTTGGTTTAATATCGTGGGTAATGGCTATGTACAGCTGTTACAAATGATCATTATGCCATTAGTATTTGCCTCTATTCTTAGTGCCGTTGCTCGTTTGCATCAAGCATCATCACTAGGAAAAATTAGTGGCCTTACTATTGGTACACTATTATTCACCACAGCTATTTCTGCTTTAATCGGTATTGTTATTGCTAACCTATTTGGCTTAACAGCAGAAGGCTTAGTACAAGGTGAACAAGAAGCACAGCGCTTAATTGCACTTGAACAAAATTATATGGGCAAAGTTTCTGACTTAACGATGCCACAACTTATTTTGTCATTTATTCCTAAAAATCCATTTGCTGATTTAACAGGTGCAAGCTCAACATCGATTATTAGCGTCGTTATCTTTGCAACTTTCTTAGGCATGGCTGCACTGAAATTACTCAAAGAAGACCAACCTCGTGGTGAGAAAGTTTTAGTTGCAATTGATTGCTTACAATCATGGATCATGAAGCTAGTTCGCATTGTTATGATGTTGACACCTTATGGTGTAATGGCTCTAATGACTAAGGTTGTTGCAAGTTCAAATATGCACGACATCATTCAATTAGGAAGCTTTGTTGTTGCTTCTTATGTTGCTATTGGCTTAATGTTTATTGTTCATGGATTACTGGTCAGCTTCACAGGTTTAAATCCTATTAAATTCTTCAAAAAAGCAGGTCCTTTATTAGCCTTTGCATTTACAAGCCGTTCAAGTGCGGCAAGTATTCCTTTAAATATTGAAACACAAATTAAGCGTGTTGGTGTACCAGAATCTATCGCAAGCTTCTCATCATCTTTTGGTACAACAATTGGTCAAAATGGTTGTGCGGGTATTTACCCTGCGATGTTAGCGGTTATGGTTGCACCTACAGTGGGAATTAATCCATTAGACCCAATGTGGATAGCGACTTTAGTTGCTATTGTGACTGTTAGCTCTGCTGGTGTCGCTGGCGTGGGTGGTGGTGCAACATTTGCAGCCCTTATCGTTTTACCTGCAATGGGCTTACCAGTGACATTAGTTGCTCTGTTAATCTCAGTAGAGCCGTTAATTGATATGGGACGTACAGCATTAAACGTTAGTGGCTCAATGACAGCGGGTACAATTACTAGTCAAATTATGGGGCAAACGGACAAAGCTGTTTTTAACCAAGATGAAGAAACTGAACTTACAGTAAAATAAACTTTATCTACCCTATTGATAAAGCCAGTTCATTTGAGCTGGCTTTTTTTTGTATCTATATTAAGTTACCTATCTTCTATTTATGTCATTCTCTATTATCAATTAATCCCCCTATAAATATAACAAGGTAAAATCGTGCAAAAAACTATGCGAGTTTTGCGTAAACTCTATAAATATGAAAACTGCCAATATGATCCAGAACGCCAAGTTTCACTGTATCACCTTGATATCCTTTCAGATAAAGAAAAAAACTTAATTATTTGAAGTCAATTGGCAACCTAATATTATAGAAAAATTTACTGATCACACTGATGTTATCTCGAAATTAAATAGCTTAAGGAATAATCCTTTACTCACCCAAAAGCGTTGCTTAGATGCTTTTGTTGCGGGGGTTGGGGGAAGTTATCTTAGAGGTCGCTCGGTTTTAGGTGCTTTTCATAAATTACAAAATTTGCCATCACATGATTATAAAGAAAAGCCTCAATATGACTGCTGTTGGATTTGTAGTGATGGGGATAAGCAAAAACATATTAATGATAGCTATTTTCAATATTGCCTCTATTACGGTAACGCTTATACAGGCCGCCCTTCTTATGCCTACTTGAACTTAAAGCATCTACTGACCGTCGTACCAGTAAGTCCAACGCCCGCTGATAAAGCGATCTTTAAGCAATTACTCCATTTATTACGCCATGCACCTGAAGATGAAACGCCGGGTAAATTTGAAAAGAGATTAAATGAAGCTAAGTTAATTTCTGGTGATAGATATACCAAACGAGGTGTTTTACACTCACTTGCCTTAGTTGGTGTTATTCCTAATGCCTATATTCCATTATCTTTAAATCATTGGGCTAATTTCGGCGATATGACTATTGCAGAAAACCAGCTTAATAACACCAAAGGTCGCTCTGATATGGAAATGCCATGGGCTGGCTGGAAAGGTAATCTTAAAATTGATGAGGAAAAAGTAGCAACATACTTTGGGGAATATTTAGATTAAACACCCCATTTTCTTCATAAACAGAAAGCGCCCAATACTTTCATATTGAGCGCTTTAATTTGAGCGTTCGCGATTAAACCCTCAATTTTATTTTAAATACTCACCATTGCGCAGTGCTTCAATACGCTTATCTAATGGCGGGTGAGATAAAAATAACTCACTGAATGACTTATTACGGCCATTAATACAGAAAGCCATCATGCTACTCTCTTCTTGTGGCTCATAACTCGTTTTCAGCCGTTGTAATGCAGCGATCATCTTTTCACGACCAACAAGCTTTGCAGAGCCTGCATCCGCATGGAATTCACGATAACGAGAGAACCACATGGTAATAATACTTGCCAAAATACCGAAGACAATTTCAAGCACCATAGAAATTCCCATATAGACCCATGGGTTTCCGTTACTATTTTCGCTCTCTTCATCGCTCGAAATAAAATTCGCCACAAATTGAGCAATAATACGGGAGATAAAGATCACGAAAGTATTCACAACACCTTGTAATAAGGTCATCGTTACCATATCACCATTAGCAACATGGCTAATTTCGTGTGCTATAACAGCTTCCGCTTCATCACGGCTCATACTGGCTAATAATCCGGTGCTAACCGCCACCAACGAAGCATCACGACGAGCCCCCGTTGCAAACGCATTAATGTCTGGCGCATCGTAGATTGCAACTTGAGGCATTTTAATGCCGACTTGTTCCGATTGGCGTCTTACTGTATCTAATAACCAACGCTCTACTTCTGAAGTTGGGTTTTCGATAACTTGGCCACCCACTGAACGTAATGCCATCCATTTTGACATTAATAGTGAAATGAATGCACCACCAAAGCCAAATAAGCCCGCCATGATCATCAAGCCTTGAACGCTACGACCTTGTATACCTGTTAAAGATAAGATGATCCCAAAAAACAAACATAACGGCTAAGTTTGTTAGCAGGAATAAAGCTTGGCCACCCACTGAACGTAATGCCATCCATTTTGACATTAATAGTGAAATGAATGCACCACCAAAGCCAAATAAGCCCGCCATGATCATCAAGCCTT
>NZ_MIIZ01000703.1:0-4482 GCF_001743005.1 Shigella sp. FC1967
TTTACGCCAGCTCTGTACGCGAGATTTCAAAGCGTAAAGCGGTTGCTGAAAGAGTTGTCGGAACAAACCTCACCGAAGCACGGGCATATTGTGAAGTTTACCTACCAATATGGGAGCTACGACGAGTCTGCTTTGCTGTTCAAAGAAGGAGACGTCAGAAACGAGAACCTGATTGCTTGTGTTGGTGGGAAAACGCTAAACCTCGGAGAGTTAGAGCTTCGAGATTATGGGCTCAATATGCACATCGGTTGCGGTGGACCATTTGAGCCGATCTCAGAAGCGCAGATTCAGTCCTTGTCTGAGTTTGACTTCTATGAGACGACCTACAGATTCTGGGGCCAGAATCCATGTGGAAACGGGATGATAGACATCACCGTCCCCATGAAACGTTGGTTCTTGACTGTGTAGCTTCAACCTGAGTGCGCCGAGAAATCGGCGTACCGGCCCCTTAAAAGGGGAATCAGCGCAGGGGGAAACCCCGCGCTTTCCCAAGCATCTCGGTCTCCCAGGATGCTTCGGAAAGTGCCTTAGGCGCTCAAGTGCGGTAGCTGGCTGCCAAAAACAAACAGCAAATTATTAACCCTGCTGGGGGATAGCTCTCCGGTAGGGGGCTATCTCCAACTAATTTATGGAGATATAGATATGTTAAATTTCGATAAAGTAGCAACCGTTCACAAACTTTCGGTTGTTAAAAAAGCTGATGAGCATGACTCAGAATTCGATGTCTACCTATGTGAAGACCAGTTCGGTAACGAATGGGCCTTATCAAAAGAAGGGGAACCTGAGTATGCAGAGTGGGGAGTTTACAATTACATCGTTCGTGACGGTGTTTGTCTGATCACCACCTTGGTATCAACACCTTGTATGACGTGGGAACTTGCAGATCTTCCCAAGGAGTATAAAGGTGAATTACAAGTCGGCATGTCAATCAATTAGAACCTTAGTCGCTCAAGCGCGATGACGGGCTACCAAAATATCAACCCTGACGGGAGCACCTCCTGTTAGGGGGTCTCCGTCATAAACTGAATGGAGATATAGCATGTCTAAAAACGTCAACGATGTTTTTTCAAACCGAACTTCTTTGGAATGTACTGTGAATGCAGCGCTGGACCGTCGTATCGGTCTTCGTGTCGGGTTCCCTCATTACCGAGAAGGAGCAAACGGTGTGGTTTGTGAAATCGAAGCAGAGTACCCATTGCTGAATACTCATTCGAGTGTTGCATGGCCCCTGCTCGATGAACTCAACAGTTACGCCATCCAAAAAAACCAATCGCTCATTGATCACATTGATAATGCGGTCGCTGAACTGTTGAAACACAAGGCTCGTCTACAGCTTGATATTCAAAAGCTGCAAGACGGTGACATTGATCTGGTGAAACAGGCCAAGCAGCAATACGAAGACAACCAGATGTCGAGTAGCAGCTAGTTCAGGTCTGATAGCCAGGATTCAATTTTAACCCTACCGGGGTGCTTTCCCGGAAGGGATGGGCACCCTGCTAATCCAGGAGGCCCTATGCAACAAGCATTAAACTTTGATCTATCAGAACAACCCCTCCCTGTGCTTTTGCGCGGGGATAAGTGGGATTCTGTTTGGTCAGAACTGACTGATAACGAGGATTTGAACTTCGTTGATGCCAGTAGAGGAACCAGTCTGTCATCGTTGATCACGTCATCGGTTGAGGCCATTCACACGGCCTTAATTGATGGATGGACCATGATGATCGGCTATTCCAGTGGTAAAGATTCTGAAACGGTCTTGCATCTGTTCCTGATGGCCCTGATCCGGGCTGTCAGGAGTGGGGCGACCATCAGCCAACACCACTTCATCTTGCACACTGACACACTGATCGAAAGCCCAGAAGTAAGATGGCTGGCGGATCAGAAACTGGCCGAGCTGGAGCGTTTCATTGCGAAGGAAAATCTTCCTCTGACCATCGTTTTGGCAAAGCCGGGGATCACGCAGAGTTGGACGGGCCGAATCCTTACGGGGAGGGGGTTGCCTACGTTTAGCAATAGTGCGAGACAATGCTCGAATGAGCTGAAGATCACTTCTGCTAAGAGAGCTAAGGCCGCTTATATGCGGGACCTTCCCAGGGAGGTTCGGCAGAAAGTCTGCCTTTTGTTGGGTAGTCGTGATGCTGAAAGCACAATTCGTGCAGCCAACATTGCAAAACAGCGAGGAAGCTCAGATCGCGTCATTAAGACGAAGGATGGGGGTGAGCTGTATGTAGTGAAAAACTGGTTGGCGAGTGATGTCTGGGAGTTCTTGCTATCCGCTGGCATGGGCTCAGCATATCCTCTGCCAAGTTACTTGGAGAGCAATGTCACTACGGCAGAGCTCTACAAGGCGGCAACAGGAGAGTGCGTGTGGTCGGCAACAGAGAAAAAGGCCAGTGACGCCTGTGGCGCTCGCTTCGGTTGCTGGGCTTGCCAGGCTGTTGGGTTGGATAAGTCAATGGAGACATTGCTTGCCACGGACCCTGAAAGGCATGGCTACATGGCAGGGCTGAACCGTATCCAGCGCTACTTGGCTAAGCGCCGGTACGCATGGGAAGACCGCCATCCCGTAGGTCGAACGATTTACGAGGGTGGATACATCAAAATACAGCCGGACGTTTACAGTCCTGTTTTCCTCGAACGATTACTTCATGTCTGTTGCAGCATGGACTACATGGAGCAAAAGAGAGCTGATGAGCTGGCATACAAGCTGGCTACTGGGCAAGCAGAGGATAACGACTGGAACCGTCGAATGGCAGAGCCACAATTCCGGATAATATCGGAAGAGGCTTTAGTCCATATCGACTTCATGTGGGCCTTCCATCATTTCAATGATAAGCCTTTCCATGCCCTGGAGATTTACCACAGGGTTTGGTCGATGGGTGATCTGGACTTGCTGGAAGACGAGCCGCAGTGTGAAACCGTTCCTCAGTCACCAATTCCGAAGCCATTGTGGTTGAAGGTTGGTCGCTGGGGCGATGGTTCGCTTTCTGATGGCTTGGCCGACCCGTTAGCGGAAATGGCTTACTTTGACGGCGGGGATGACCCGTTGGCAGCGAAAGTGATCAATACCGCAGACGGAAAGAGAAGGGTGGTTTGCTTCGCAGAAGATGATGAGGTGAAAGTCGATCCCGACTCCGCTGCGTTCATCATCTGGAACGAATACCCGAGACTAAGGGAGTCTGTACTAAAGGGACATTATACGCCCGGTAGTGCAGCGCAGTTCTACCTTCGGTTCGGAGCTATCCAGCTTGCGAAAGGAAAAGGCGCTTTGTATCACCGTATGATGCAAAGAGGTCAAACCTACCAACAGATGGGCCTTACAGGGCTACAGACGATGGAAGGAATCCAACAGCGCAAGGATGTCAAAGTGCTTAGCGATGCTAAATACAAAGATCTGGTGAAGCGAAAAATTAAGGGAAGACTGGCAACGGTACGCTGGTGGGTCAACTTGCACTTAACGTTCAAGTACCATCTGCACCACCGTACTCCGACGGGGTTGTTCATCGAGAAGCAACTTAACCAGGAAGCAATGGAAGAACAGAAACGGCATCAGGAGCGATGGTTTAACTACGTGACTGACGCGATGCTTTGTTACTCCAGCGCATTCTGTATGAGCGTCATGGAAGGGCGAGAGGGGAGCGGAAACGCCAACATTCGTCGTTACATGGCCGCGACCAGAAGGAAGGCTTATACGGCCCTCTGCGAGCTCTTGGACAATACTGACGCCCTGTGGGTGAATGATGTGGTTCAGGGTGCCGTAGGGCAGTATGAGGCGATACAGGCAGCCCTAACCGAAGGTTCCGCGCTTGCTATCTATCTTGACTGGATCAACCTACTGTCAAAACGCCATCCAGCCTCTTTGGAGCGACATGTCAGAACGATGATCAAGGCGGTTCAACGCTTACATCGCCGCGACGACACAGAGTTGCAAAGAGGACAGCAAGGCTTGTCCTTGGCCGCATAAAAGGCCCTCCTTCGGGAGGGCTTTTTCTTTTGCACCCCAAAAGGGCAATTACAGCGTTTTACCCTTTCAGGTGGCTGTCATACTCTTTGCTCATTGTCAGCGCTTGCTGGCTATAACGGTAGCTGGCCCAAAACAGCAATAACCTAACCCCTCGGGAGGCAACCCCTCCTGGGTTCTCTCCCACAAACAAAGGAGAGAAGCATGAGCCTAGACAAGTTAAGTCGGCTGGTGGACCAACAGCGAAAGACTCAGGATGAAATCGACAATGAAATCATTCTGGCCGTCAAAGAGGTGTTGGCTACAAACTCAGTCGGTTTAGCCCGTGAGCTTGTTGGGGGTGTCCCGCAAGATCATCCATTCCATCCGTTTTTACTCGCTATAGCTAAGCAGCTTGACCCGAGATAACTAAGTAACCCAACCGGGTACACCAAGGCCCGGTCGGCTTTGGTGTACCTCCAACCAATTTTGGAGGCACTATGTCTAATTCAAATTTCGGCTTTCTAGCTCTGGCCTTGCGC
>NZ_MIIZ01000704.1:0-4407 GCF_001743005.1 Shigella sp. FC1967
CCACAGAGTTTAGATGTGTTGCCCTCAGGAGCTTTAACTGGCGATGAACAGCCAATTTTAAACAATAAGCACATCATTCAATTTCTTAATAGCAAAAAAAGTGATCCACGCCATAGATAAGGTTGCACCGATGGATTCGTGGGTTATTAGTAATATCAAATGCTGTCAGATTGATAACGATGAAGACAATTATCATCACCATGAGTTAGTGACGACCTTTCACGAGGCTGGCGTGATCCGCACTTGCTGGCATCATGATAACCATATTCGGCATTCATCGGCGGGTTGGATTGCTGAGATGGCTCATGAAAACCGTATCAATTGGATGTTAGATACTATTCGTAGTCGTTTGAGATTAGATAGTGACCACCAGCTGACAATACCTGATTTTTTCACGTTTGCTGTTATGCATAACGTTATCGATGAATTACCAGAAGCGATATTGCGTCAGATTTTAAATTGGTCAGATAAACAAGAAGAACGCAAGGTTCATGGTGGTTTCCCTGAGTCTGACATTATTCCAAGTAACGTGACAGCGCTATCAGCAATGAATGAGCGTTTAGATGCGATAAAGCCGGTTATTAAAGTTGATATTGAACCAGAGCCACCAGCGTCATTTCTCCTTAAACCTAAAATGCAACGTTGGGAAAATATCAACTGGCTCCAATGGGTGAAAACTCAACCGTGTTGCGTGTGTGGGCAACAGGCTGATGATCCGCACCACATCATAGGTCATGGTATGGGAGGCATGGGTACTAAAGCTCACGACTTATTCACCATTCCATTATGTCGTATTCATCATGACGAGTTACATCGCGACCCAAAGCAATGGGAAGCCACTCACGGCAATCAAATCGAATTGTTATTTCATTTTTTAAACCGTTCATTAGGCATCGGTGCATTTATTTAACGTGTGTACGGCACGAGTGGAGGAAATATGCCAATTTATGCGCATGACTTGGAATATTTAAGTGATATGGCATCGATAGCTACATCAAACTTAAGAGCTTCAACAAAAGGTCAGTTAGAAGCATTTGAAGATTTTGGGTTAACAGACACGAGAGCAACACCGAGAGTTAGAATGCGAGATTTAAAATTAAACGGCCGTTTTGTTTGTCGTGATACTGATCCAATCTATGTATTAGAAACTCGCTGTCGTCGAACTCCAAAGCCGATGATAGATCCTGTGGATTTTTTATTATGCTCTTGGCGTAGGGCTATTAATGCATTAAGTGAAGAACAACACTCATGGATAATGTATTGTTATGGATATAGTTTGAAATTTGAGCATCAAGTTAATATCAGTGTTCATGTATGGTCTGAATTTGAAAAACAGCATAACGGTAAAAAGATAACTAAAAAGGTTAAAGAGCGACTAAGATTATTAGTCTGGCTATCGGTTCAGACTTGTACTGGCCGTAATTATTCACAAACAGATCTGTCCAGGTTGGTGGGTGTTAAGCGTGATAATTGGAACAAAAACTATCAAGTATATTGGGATTGTCTACTTCATGTATGTTATGAACTAGATAAATTGGCATTACTTTCCATGAGGCGAGTTAGAATCGAGCAGATTAATAAAAATAATCACGACAACTTGCAAAAGTCAACAAAATAGGCCATATTTAAGTCTAATTTGGTATGTTGCCAAAATTGTTTATAACCTCGCCTTTGCGGGGTTTTTTGTTATCTATCACACTCTTCATTTTTGGAGAGTTGTGTGATTAGGGACACCAGATGATGTTTTGGTCGACGGATATCTGGTGTCCCTAGCTATTGCTATCTATCAAGAAAGAATAACAAAGCACGTTCGTCATCTGTGCTTTTAGGGCGGGGTTAATTGTTTTTTCATCGGTCTGTCGCCAAACAAATGCCGAAGAAATTAACAATTAATCCCGTTTCGTTTTAATTCCCCCGAATTCGAGGGTGTTACCTTCATTGATGAGGGTAGCATAGTTTAAGTTATTGATATTGTTCCGATGTCGGAATTCCGATAACGCTATTTCACATGTTCGGTTATTTCGAACAACTCATTTTGAAGATCGCCTAGGCGGTCTTTTTTTATTATCTAAAATAAGGAACGAAATTATGTACGCACTTAAATTAATTACTGAACGTGAAGGACGTAAAGTGGAAGAAGTCCACTGCTTAGGGGATATGTACCGCTTAGAGTTTTATCCTGAATCAGAAAATAAAGATATCGTGGCGCGGGTTGAGCATACAAAGAAAGACGCTATTCCATCATTTGATATTAAGCGAACAGATTGCGCCTATATTACGACAGTAACAGGCGATACTGTTCGGGTTATTTCTAGAGGTAAATAAGGTTATCAACAAATCGCTCAGCATGGTTTTTTCGTATAAGAGAGGTAGTTATGAGTAATCAAAATTTAGAAGTGTTAGTTAATACATTGTCAGCACAAGTGGTACAGCAAGGGCATCAAATAGCAGAGTTACAAAAACAGCTCGCTAGTATGCAATTAACGAGCTGTGAATTAGATAAATTGATTTCAAGTGTTAAAAGTAGCTCTATGCTCAATCAAAAGCTAGCCAATGAGTTAATGGAGATTGAGGCTTTTAAAAAACGGTTATAGCATATAAAACTTTTGTTACTTATTTTCTGCATCAAATAGAGTATTCAGATAATTTATAGAACGCTCTTTAATGAGAACCTCCTCCTTCTCGATCGAATTACGATCTAAGCATTTAAACAGCACTTCATATATTTGTTTCTTATCATTCTCGTTTAGTAATTTTTTAAACAAAGCTTTGAATAAGATTGTATGAACGGTATCTCTTATCTGTAATTCGTGGTTTGTTTTCATTAAGCCTTTAATTGAATCATTTAGCATGCTCATTGATTCCCATATTTCACTGATTTTACTATCGTAATTACTATGTTGATTTAATTTCTCATTATTATTTTCTGACATTTCATTTCCTCACGCCGAAGTAAGTCAGCCATTCCTTCGGTTCATAACATTGGGCTGATCTATCAGTTTAACTTAAGTTTCATATTTTCACGTTTAACTCACTCACATTAATCATCAACGGACACTCCGTAGGGGTGTATATGCGCATGGAAAAATTGACCAATGCTACCTACGGAACTGCTGGCTTAACTGCCTTTTTTGCAAGTCTCTCACTTTATGAATGGGGATTTGTAATAGGGATGGGATTCAGCATGCTCCTTGGATTAGCAACTTATCTGATGACATGGCGAGAACAACGAAAACGAACAGCGTTATTTGCTGAATTAGTTCATCGAAATTGTTCTAGCGATCCGCAAGACATAGAAAAGATAGTTGGCGAAATGCTGACTAAAGCTAAAAAGGACATTTAATGAATCTAAAACAGAAGGTAGCAGCAGTTGCGAGTGCTGGTGCGGTAAGTATTGCGATAACCGTGATTGGTCATTTTGAGGGAGTACGCTACGAACCATACCGTGATGTTGCTGGTGTTCTGACTGTTTGTTATGGACACACAGGGAGTGACATTATTCAAGGTAAGACATACACACAGCAAGAGTGTGATGAGTTACTGCAGAAAGACTTTATCAGAACTCAACAACAAGTTGATGTCCTGGTTAAAGTGCCAGTAGATGATAAAACAAAAGCTTCTCTATATTCCTTTGCTTTTAATGTCGGTACCACAGCCTTTGCACGTTCTACATTGCTCAAGAAATTAAATGCTGGCGATCAGTATGGTGCATGTGAAGAAATGAAACGCTGGGTTTATGCGGGTGGAAAGGTTTGGCGAGGGTTAGTCAGTCGTAGAGATGCGGAGTCAGCACTATGTCATGGAAACCTTTAATTATCGTTATTAGCTTTATCCTCGCATTACTTATCACAGTCGCTGGTGGCATTTATCTCTCAATTGATAATTCATGTGTTAACGACAAAGCCAGTTTAGAAAAACGCTGTCAGATAGCTCTCTCACATCATCGGTACTAATTATGAAGCATTGGAAACTTTACATTGTCATTGTGATAGTGGGGATTGTTGCTGGTGGTTGCGTGCTGATTAATGCACAAGCGAAAAGAATTAATACACAAGCTGAAAAAATTAACACGCTGACAAAAAACAACAAAGAACTTACTAATACGCTCGAAGAACAAAAGGCCATCAATGCTGACTATCAAGTGCGCATAGAGCGACTAAATCAACTCGATATTAAATACACTCAGGAGTTAGCTAGTGCAAAGAATGAAATTGATGGGTTGCGTGATGATATTCGCAATGGCTCTAAGCGGGTGTACGTCAAAGCCGAGTGTTCAAAAATCTCCACCAATTCCACCTCCCGCTTGGATGATGCAACCACCGCCCGACCTACTGACACCGCTATCAGAAATTATTGGTTACTCAGAGAGCGAATTGCAGAGTCAGAGCAAGTGATTAAAGGGTTGCA
>NZ_MIIZ01000705.1:0-4399 GCF_001743005.1 Shigella sp. FC1967
TATTTTATTTCCACCTATTATTTAAATTGCTTTTTATTATTAAAGTTTATCCACAATAAAAAACTAATAGAAACATAAATAAAAACAAAAAGATAAATAATCACTCTGTATTTCAATAACATTAGGTTACATAAAATCACTTATTTTAAAATTCAGTTAAAAAATAATTTTATTTTTATGACACTAATCAATGAATATTTAATAATATGTTAATAAAATCATCTTCAATAACAATATTTATTAGCTTGATTTTTTACTTCCGATTATTTATTTAACCTGCAACTTAATGGAATAACCTGATGAATAAATTAACTCCATTACGACCGATACCTACATTAATCGCCGTTTCTATTACCCTTATTATCTGGTTTCTTATTCCAGTACCACACGGTGTTGATCCCAATGCTTGGCATTTATTAGCGCTCTTTGTCGGCACTATCGCCGCCATTATTGGTAAAGCACTTCCTATTGGTGCCGTTTCTATTATTGCTATCGCATTAGTCGCTGTTACAGGTGTCACTAATCCTAATTCAACCAAAGCGGCTATTGGTGATGCATTAAGTGGATTTTCCAATGATCTTATCTGGTTAATTGGTATTTCTATTATGGTATCAATGAGTTTAAATAAAACCGGACTCGGCGCTAGAATTGGTTATTATTTTATTTCTCTCTTTGGAAAAAGAACCATTGGGATCGCCTATTCATTAGCGATTGCCGAAACCATATTAGCCCCAGTAACGCCAAGCAATACCGCTCGTGGTGGTGGAATTATCCATCCGATTATGCGTTCAATTTCAGACAGCTTTAACTCTAAAGCGGAAGAAGGTACAAGTGGTAAAATAGGCCGTTATCTCTCTTTAGTGAACTACAATATAAATCCTATTACTTCCGCCATGTTTATTACGGCAACAGCTCCTAACCCGCTCATTGTCAGCCTCATTATTAGTGAAACAGATCCTACACATGAACTTAGTTGGTCTATGTGGGCAATTGCCGCTTTTGTACCCGCTATTGTTTCATTAATTTTAATGCCTATTGTTATTTATCTACTTTATAAGCCTGAAATAACCAGCACGCCAAATGCGCCTCATTTTGCTAAGGAGCGATTAGCACAATTAGGACCTATTTCATTGCCAGAAAAAATAACGCTTGCTGTTTTCGCCTTGTTATTAATTATGTGGGCAGGTGTCCCCGCATTATTATTTGGTGATGCATTTAGCGTTAATGCAACAACAGCAGCATTTATTGGTTTATCGATTTTATTATGTACAGGCGTTTTAAATTGGGATGATATATTAAAAAACAAAGGTGCATGGGATACCGTAGTTTGGTTCTCTGCATTAGTTATGATGGCATCCTTCTTAGGAAAACTAGGATTAATTAAGTGGTTGTCACTCAGTGTAGGAGCAAGTATTGATAGTATGGGAATAAGTTGGGTCAGTGGCATGATATTACTGGTACTCATTTATGTTTATTCTCACTATTTCTTTGCCAGTACTACCGCTCATATTACCGCAATGTTTGCCGCGTTCTATGCCGCGGGTTTAGCCCTTGGCGCCCCTCCCATGTTATTAGGCCTTATTTTAGCGTTCTCTTCTTCATTGATGATGTCATTAACACATTATGGTACAGGTACAGCCCCCATTATTTTCGGTTCAGGCTACGCGACATTGGGCGAATGGTGGAAAACGGGATTTGTGATGAGTGTGGTTAATCTTATTATTTGGATCACGCTTGGCAGTGCATGGTGGAAAGTATTGGGGTATTGGTAGGATTTGATATCCTCCCATCTTAAAGGACGGCGCACCTGATAAAGTAATAGAGCAATGGCATTCTAAGCCGTTGCTCTATTTTCTGCCTATATGGCAGTGAACTTCATCAGTAGAATTCTCTGTCAAATGAATCATTTCTAAGCTGCCTATATGGCAGTGAACCAGTAATGATCCGTTGCTCATTCCATATGAGCTTTCTAAGCTGCCTGTATGGCAGTGAACCAGTAATGATCCGTTGCTCATTCCATATGAGCTTTCTAAGCTGCCTGTATGGCAGTGAACATAAATGCGTTGAATGCGGTCTGTGCTTGCTTTTTCTAAGCTGCCTGTATGGCAGTGAACCCAACTTAGATACAAACACCATGACTACTGATTTTCTAAGCTGCCTGTATGGCAGTGAACTAAATGATATTGAGTCAAAAGGGTCTGTTTTTTTTCTAAGCTGCCTGTATGGCAGTGAACATATGTTGTATATGTGTGTCTTTGTCGATAGTTTTCTAAGCTGCCTGTATGGCAGTGAACTCACCTATTAGCTTTTCAGCGCGGTTTAAGATTTTCTAAGCTGCCTGTATGGCAGTGAACTAAGACATATCCAGCATGAACACGCTAACTAATTTCTAAGCTGCCTGTATGGCAGTGAACAACGTCAACCATATCGACAACCTCATAACCTATTTCTAAGCTGCCTGTATGGCAGTGAACATTCAAAAAGTTGCGGAAGAACGGGGCGATATTTTTCTAAGCTGCCTGTATGGCAGTGAACGGCAACAGTACGAGCCACTAATAACGTTTGTATTTCTAAGCTGCCTGTATGGCAGTGAACGTCTGTGCATTGACAATAAAGGTCAGCAAATTTTTCTAAGCTGCCTGTATGGCAGTGAACATAAAGAAGATTCTTATAACTTTGACGGTACGTTTCTAAGCTGCCTGTATGGCAGTGAACGTGACCCATTCCAATTTACAACGCTTGTTGCATTTCTAAGCTGCCTGTATGGCAGTGAACAGTGAGATACACCGCCTTTTTTACCAGAACAATTTCTAAGCTGCCTGTATGGCAGTGAACAAGAAATAAAAACATAAAAAACAAGTTATAACAATAGGCTAAAGATAAATTTGGGTTTTACCCCTTTATTTTACCTACTATTATAACTTATTGATTTATCATTCCATTATTAAAGAGCGAAAAACAAAGGTCAAAAAACAAGGTACTGTTGACAATAATTCTTGCTTAGATTGAGATAAACTTAATCCATAACAATTAAAAATGCTGTTGTTGTGGCGAACTTATAAAAATCTGCTTTATAAACAAAGGAAAATTTTTGTGTCTCTCCATTTCGTTGTTTAGTCCGCTGACTCTCCATCCAAATAAAAGGTAATTGACTATGCTTAGGTCGTGTTTTTTTCTAATTCAGATAAACATGATTCGATAGTTGCACCGGTTTTTTTAGCCCATAATACAGCTTTCTTATACATCTCTTTTTTCTACACGCACCTTTACCTTTTTATATGCTCACGAAGATAACAAACTGACGTGGTATATTCAGGTACTGGTTGGATAGACTTAATATGCACATAATCTGATAAGCGAGTTAACCAACGAATGATATCTAACGTTTCTAAAAGCTTTTCTTCAGGCGAAAATAAACGTAATTTTCGTCCTAAGAAAAAACCAGGGCTTCCATATTCAGGAAAACCAATGGCAATTAAGCTTTGATTATTTTCCTGTTTATTTTCAACCAATGCTAAATGGA
This sequence comes from Shigella sp. FC1967, assembly GCF_001743005.1. NCBI lineage: Bacteria > Pseudomonadati > Pseudomonadota > Gammaproteobacteria > Enterobacterales > Enterobacteriaceae > Shigella > Shigella sp. FC1967. Next base: position 3,524 of record NZ_MIIZ01000705.1, read on the forward strand.
TCTGCTGATAAATTTTCGTCCATAAAAAAGCAAGATCTATCTCTGCATCAGGCAATAAGGTCAGTTCTTGATAAAACTTCATGACTCACCTCATTTATCACTTTCACCAAACACACCACCACGAACTAAAATAGCCATCACATAGTGTTCATCCGTTTCATTTTCAAGCGTTTCACCTCTAGCCCATTTATCAAAATGAGTATAAAAATCTTGCTTGTCTTTAGGTGTTCTAAAGGCTGTCCCTAAATTAGTTACGGCTCCATAGGGTTCAATTGCAATCGGTAAGCCATTCTCATGGTATGCGGGATACCATGTATCAATAGAGCGCAGCGCGTTACCGATTTTTTGAGAATGCATGGCGGCCAATCCATTAACGTGATAAAGAATTTTACTTTTCTTACCTTTCCCTTTATCAAGCACTAATTCTTCACTTGGATAAACTTCTTGAGCTTTCCCTAATTGCGAATAAGTCGTGATTTCTAATAAAAGTGCCGGACTTTTTCCACTCAATGCATTAGCAATTAACTGTCCTAACTTTGCCACTTCATCATTTTTCTTATCAAAGTTACGAATATTTAATTCTAATGCTTTAAATATCCAGGTTTGTTCCATACCTTTATTCAAGCACTTAACAACAACTTCAATATTTTCAGCACCGACACGGTTACGCCATAAAAAAACGAGCGCATGCAATATTATAAGCATAGCGATAAGCTAATTCGGTAAAACCTGTACGCTCAATATAATCTGTAACGGCTTTTGAATAACTCTCTTTAAAAATAGGATTATTACACGCTGATGGTGTTTCAACGCCCCCCCCAATACTTTTAAAGTAAATTGATGTTTTAACGTGTCTTGATTAATACCTAAAGCACA
>NZ_MIIZ01000706.1:0-4333 GCF_001743005.1 Shigella sp. FC1967
GGGGCGCGGTGGTGCTGCATTACGTCAACCTGGTTATATCCATGTGCTGGGCGACGGTAATGTCAGCGCAACGATGAACAAGGTCAAAGATGACTCCGCTGGTTCAGATAAAACTCCAGCAGGGATCAAGCAGCACGGGGATGTGAACGAAGCAATCAATACCTTCAAGTCCATGAATAAAGGCAAAGGCTACTCGCTGTACGAGTTGTCACGCTGGGAACGCTATTGCGATGGCGGCAAAGGTATGGACGAGCACGATTGGCGCTTTGTGGAAGCCGAGGGGACTACAAACATCCCCAAGGATGTTGTAACCGGCTGCATACCACCTACCCACACCTATCAAGATTATCTGAATGCCTGGACGCACTTTTGCACCAGCCAGGCTGTAACTGACGCAGATCGCCGCATTGTGCGCGAGTCCGTGCGTCCCTATTCAGTGGTGAACCCATGCAAAGCTCTGAAATAAGAAACCAGACAGAGCCAAGCCGTAAGGCTGAGCTCTTCGACGCTTTATCAATCATGCTCCAGGAGGCCGGTTCGAGGGGTAATTCCCGCGAAGCGGCCTATGTCATTTCTGGAGTCCTCGAAAACCTCTCCAGAGACTACCCCGAAGTCAAAGGTCTGGCCCAAAGCTGGGCTGAGCTGGCGAATCTGGAATCAAAGATGAGAGGAGCTGCTTAATGGACCTTTATATCTGCGAGAAGCCTTCTCAGGCCAAAGATTTGGCTGGCGTAATGAAGGCCTCCCAACGAGGTGATGGATTTCTCCATGATGGAGGAAACCGCGTTATTACGTGGGCGTTCGGCCACCTGCTGGAATTGTATATGCCAGACGATTATGACGAACGCTACAAGTCATGGTCACTGGAGACCCTCCCTATTGCACCAGAGTCATGGCGGTACAACGTTCGCAAGAGTGCGTTCAAACAGTACAAAATTGTTGAGGGACTGGTCAAAAAGGCGAGCACCATCTACATCTCAACGGACTACGACCGCGAAGGTGAGGCTATCGCCCGTTCGCTTCTGGATCGATTCCGCTACTCTGGCCCTATTCGCCGGGTTTGTTTGACGGCTCTCGATGAGTCAAGCATCAAGAAAGCGCTGAACAACGTAAAGGATGGCAAGGATACGGTCTCACTCTACTACGCCGCATTGGCACGGCAACGCGCTGACTGGTTGGTAGGCATGAACGTGAGCCGCCTCTACACAGTGCTGGCCCGAGATGTCGGCTTCAACCACACTCTTCACGTTGGCAGGGTTATCACCCCAACCGTCGCTCTTGTTTGTCAACGGGACCGAGAGATCGCCGGTTTCACCCCCTCACCATACTGGACTCTGGGTGTGAACGTGTCCGTACAGAATGGACAGTTTGCCGCCCAATGGATACCACCAGAAGAGTGCAGTGACGAGCAAGGCCGGTGCGTCAATAAGGCCTATGCCGAGCAGGTAGCCTCCCAGGTCAATGGTGCCAATGCTGTTATCAGCAAAGCAGAAACCAAACCAGGTAAAGAGTCAGCCCCCCTCCCCTTCGATCTAACGTCGCTGCAACAATACGCAAGCAAACGATGGGGATACACCGCTCAGCAGGTACTGGATGCAGCTCAAGCTCTGTACGAGACGCACAAAGCGACCACCTACCCTCGTACTGACAGTCGTTATCTACCCGAGAGCCAAAAGGAAGACATTCCGGACATTCTCCAGGCGCTCATTTTGTCCGATCAGAACGTCTCTGGGCTGGTGGCTGGCGCAGATCCTCATCGCAAGACCAGGGTATTCAATGACGCCAAAGTGACCGCGCACCACGCGATCATTCCAACACCGGCCAGAACAGACATCAGTGCCATGTCTGAGATCGAGTTCAATCTTTACGACGCCATCCGTCGTTTCTACATCGCGCAGTTCTACAGCGAGTTCGAGTTCACCAAAACCTCCATCGAGGTGCAGTGTGGGCGTCACCTCTTTGCGGCCTCTGGTAAGACACCTACCAAACAAGGCTGGAAGGTTTTGTTTGCTTCTGATAGTGAAAGCAGTCCCAAGGACGAGGGGGAAGACACCGACGCGCCGGTTGAACAAGAGAAGCTCCCCAGGGTTAGCCAGGGCGAACCCGCTTTGCTTAATGGTGCCGAGCTGGCAAACAAAATGACGCGGCCAGCACCGCACTTCACCGAAGCCACATTGCTTGCCGCGATGGAGAACATTGCCCGGTTCGTGACTGAGGAGAAGTTCAAGCAAATTCTCAAAGACACAGCCGGTTTAGGCACTCCAGCAACACGCGCAAGCATCATCCAGGGCGCTGTTGATAAAGGCTACTTCAAACGTCAGAAAAAGGTACTGCTTGCAACTGATAAGGCTCATGCGCTTATCGCAGTGCTTCCACCAGCCATCAAATCACCCGGCATGACTGCGGCTTGGGAGCAGGAGCTTGAGAAAGTCGCCTCCGGCTCCGGGAATATGTCTGTCTTCATGAAGCAGATTTCCACCTGGATCTGCCAAATGGTTGAGCAGCTCAAAGTGGCCGCACCGGTTCTGACCAAAGAAGGTGGCGCGATGGCTAAAGCCTTCGAGGGCGCGAAGCCTCCTTCACACGAATGCTTCAACTGCGGTGGAGAGATGCACCGGATCAAAGGGAAGAACGGTTTTTTCTGGGGCTGCCAGAACGAGGCTTGCAAGAAGACGTTCCCAGACAACCGAGGGAAACCCGAGAAGCGTATCGCGGCTGAGGATTGTCCAGACTGCCCAGATTGCGGTAGCCCGATGCGTCTCAGGAAAGGAAAAGCACCAGGCAAGAAGCGAGCGTCTAAGTTCTGGGGCTGCACCGCCTATCCCGATTGCAAAGGCACTATGCCCTTCAAAAAATCGGACTTTATGGATTGATAGAGGAATTAAGTATGTTTGGAACAATCATTTTAACTGCGATGCTCACCACCAGCTCAGCCATTGCCGAAGATGCAGGGAAGAACATCGCCTCTGGCTTGGCGGCGGCATCCGCCAGCCAAATGGGCCAGGCCATCATGCCAACTCTAGCTACCAGCTCGGCCATTGCAAAAAGCGCAGGTAAAGGCATGGCGTCAGGTTTGGCTGCGGCGACTGCCAGCTATATTCCCCACGACGAGCTGAGCGCCACTCGAAGCTATCAAAATCCTGAGGCTGTTGATATGGCAAAAGGCCTGGGGACCTTGAAAGAGGTCCCTGATTTCCTGTACGTCATTACAGACGTAAATGCCAACATGGCGGTCAAATGCAAGCGCGTCTGGGAGCCTCAATCTCTGGCTTTAAGTCAATTGATTGTTGAGCTGGTGGAGCTGCGTAAGACGAACAACAAAGGCAGCTACGAACAAGCACTATCCCACCTCGATTGTTCAATATTCACAAACTAAAACAATTAAGGGGCCGATGGCCCCTAATCTTTAATAACCCAATTTCTTTTGATACCTGATTTTCCTACCAAGCACAGTTGTCATACACCATTCAATTCACATGGATGGCGAATACTTCAACCGGACAATCTCCAAAATGCGGGTGCGTTATGACGTTCCTTGAGAAGCCACGCCAAGGACGAATCTCTATCCTGGACATATCTCCAGCCTTTGGGTAGCCACACTTAACATGGACTTCATCATACTCGCGCCCCTCTAGTCTTTTTATCCAGTAGTCTGTAACGAGGCGATATTCATCTGGTTTTTCTCCAGATTTAATCTGATCGAAGTAAATCTTTTTTACGGGCAGATGAAGTATTCTCTTTTTCATAATCACCACCTGATAGCTCATCAGACTATCTAGCTATTCGACAAAACATCCCTTTTTCAATTTCTGTCTCTCTCGCCTCATGGGCCAATACAATATCCGCGATAACACGAATATTCCCTTCATAGTTGCGAATGGCCGCATCCCGCATCGTGTCTAAAGTGTCCTGACACTTCGCTCGCCTGAATTTAACGAGCCAACTTTGCCGATCTATCTTGTCCACACCAAATCCCATTTAGTGAACCATGTATCCAGCTTCTTTTGCCGCAGCATCAAGCTCGGAGGAAAAGTTAACGTCGGACTTTTCTGCCGCGTTATAGAGGGCTCCACACTTGGGCCATGAGCGCCCTACCAGTTTCATCGCCAACGCATCCGCCAGCATTTCTCGGATCTGTGTTTCAGCCTCACCAAAATCTGCTAGAGTTTCGTCTATGCCCGACTCTTCCATCAGCTCGATGAGCTGAGGTTGTTTGAGCCAGACGCCTGTTTGCATTTCCAACTGGTCTCTTGCATCTGCCACCAATTGGCGTTCAAGGGTGACGCCATTTACGGTCTTAACAAATTGCTTTGGCTGACGCTTTACCTTTTTT
>NZ_MIIZ01000707.1:0-4329 GCF_001743005.1 Shigella sp. FC1967
TCCTTACGCTGCGATGACTAAAAGCAAGATGACCAGCGCTGCGACAACGTATAGACAATAGAGTCTGAAATCCCCGCCTTGTAGGCATTGGATACGTTTTGCAAAACGTTGGATACCACGAACCAGAGGATAAATAATGCGTTCATCCCAGAATGGTTCGACCTTTTCAGCACCGAGCTGTGTTTTATTAAAACCACGAGATAGCAATGGAGATGGATCAAGTTGTTTACGCATACGATAAAGTGGTGCAAACATGCTACGTAATGCTTGAGTAAAGCCACCTGCTGACACTGCCATGTCTTTTTCCCAGACATAACCACACGCCCAAGGGTTACCTTTACGACGAAACGCAGGTTGATTGCCTTTTAGACCGAGGTAAATCAGGAATGGGATAAGCGGTAGCGCGATTAATAAAACAAATGTTAATGCTGGAGAGAACATGGCTTGTGATGCGGCATCAGGAACAAGCATTGAGCCTTGAGCCACCGTTAATGCACTGGTTTCGCTAAGAGACATTGCGATATTGGCAATGATTGGCGCAACAAAAGCTGCCCCCACACCTAACACAACACAAAAAAGTGCTAATAAACCCATCGCAATCGTCATTGGTAATGGTACTTCTTTTGCTTTGGTTGCTTGCTCACTACGAGGGCCACCACAGAAGCTAACACCATAGACTTTAACGAAACACATTGCCGCTAATGCTCCAGTAATTGCCAGCATAATAATGGCAATAGGACCACTTAAGCGCATCACAAAGTTACCTTCGTAACTCATCGAGAATAGAGACTGATAGGTATACCATTCACTCACAAAACCGTTTAATGGTGGCAACGCTGAAATCGCCATACACCCAATTAAGAATGCCGTTGCAGTGTAAGGCATTAGTTTGGCTAATCCCCCCATCTTATCCATATCGCGGGTGTGAATTTGATTAATAATGGCGCCAGCACCAAGGAATAATAATCCTTTGAACACCGCATGATTTAATAAATGATATAAAGCGCCCAACAGGCCAAGTGCTGCAATAATAGGATGGTCTGTTGCCATTCCTACCATACCGACACCCACACCCATTAAGATAATGCCAATATTTTCAACGGTATGCCATGCAAGTAAACGTTTTAAATCGTGCTCTGCTAAGGCGTACATAACACCCAATACAGAAGAAACTGCACCGAATGCGAGGACAACAATTCCCCACCACATTTCAGTTGCACCCAATAAATCGATACCGACTTTGATTATCCCGAAGATACCAATTTTGACCATCACACCTGACATTAATGCCGATGCATGTGAAGGGGCTGCGGGGTGAGCTTTTGGTAACCAACTGTGTAATGGCAACATACCGGCTTTGGCACCAAAACCAAAGAATCCCAGTAAAAACACCACAGAAGCCATTGCTGGAGAAAGAGAAAGTTGACGGAATGAATCAAAATCAAGGCTTCCACTTTCACGCCACATCAAGAAGAAGGCAATCATGATTAACACGGAGCCTGCGTGGGCGATAAAGAAGTAAAGTAAACCTGCGTGAATAGATTCGTCATCTTGGTCAGCAATGACTAAGAACCAAGAAGCCAGTGACATCATTTCGAACAGGATAATAAAGTAGAACGCATTATCCATCACCACTAAGCCAACCATAGACGCAATAAACAGATTCATAAAGAATCCCATGCTCCAAGCGCCACGGCCTTTGTATTCTTGTACATACGCAAGGGAATAAAGTGCACACACACTGACCAGTAATGAAATGACGAATACCATAAAGGCGCCTAACATATCCATGCGCACCACAAAGGCGGCAAAATCGAAAGGCCCTGCGGCGGTAAAAGTCGCAATTTCACCACCAAAAATAACGGGTAATGCACTTAAAATACCTAAGACACCACCAATGATTGCGCTGATCCCTGAAATAAGGATTGCCAACCCTTCCTGTTTTTTTAAAAACAGTGCAATAACGCCACCAACAACATACAGGATGACTGACCACAGCAGTAACTGAAGAGGTTCCATATTACTTCCGCTCCTGTGCCAAAGTAGATAAATCGTCAAGACTTGTCATGGATCCCATCACTGAGTCTAAGCGACGCGTTTTCATCTGCTCTTCAAGTTTGTCTTCTTCGACTAAATGCAATGCATCGGTTGGACATACGTTGACACAAGCAGGGCCTTCATCAGAGAAAGCACATAAATCACATTTCACTGCGATTGCGCGGACACCCACATTCCATGCAAGGAATGGATTCGTTGTTGGAAGACTTGCTGGCACATCAGCCAACATTTCTTCAGGCACAAAATGTTCAAAAACAGCGGGTAAGTTAACGGGCTTACTGCCTGATGGTGTAATTGCACCAAAAGGACAAACCAGACCACACAACTTACAGCCAATACACAGACTCTCATTAAGAAAAATCATATTATCTTCATGAGTGATGGCATTGACTGGGCACACGCGAGCACAAGGAGCATCCTCACAGTGCCGACAAAGCATCGGTGCTGTCTGATCCTCCACTTTTACCACTGTAAGACGCGGATGCGCCTGTAACCCCACAGCTTGGTGAACTTCTGAACAAGCTGCCATACAGGTATTACACCCTATGCATCGTTGTGGCTCTGCAATTACAAAGCGATTCATTCGCCACATCCTCCGAGAAAAATGTTTAACAGCATTACTGTCGTCAATTTTTCTTTAGATGAAGCATATTTCATGCCAAAAGAGGATTTAATTTATTTATGATAAAAATCATTAGGTTAAAAAAGATGAGGAAAACAAAAAATGACGTGTCGACAATTATGACGTTGACAGTAAGTGGTGAGTTTTAAACAACAATTTTCGTCATCACAGTAATGTGATATCAACAAGGTGAAGCACAAAGAAAAATAGCTGAATTATCTGTGGATCATTCAGCTAAATTTAACTACATCATATTGCAACTTAATTTATCGTTTAAACTTAAGGCATAACAGGTGATACTAGCGGTGTTCTTTCATCATTTACCACTTTACCAAAACGTTCACTGCCCGTATTCCAATCGGTAATTGCCTGTTGAATTTCTTCTTTGCTACGACCAATAAAATTCCACCACATCAAAATTTGTTCATTTAAAGGCTCTCCACCTAAAAAGAGAATTTGGGCATTATCACTAAGTTCAATCATTAATGACTCGGCGTTTTGTATCCCAATATAAGCAAGTTCATTCGCAGCAAAGGTCTTCCCGTCTATTATCATTTCTCCCGTTAAAACAAAAATCCCATATTCATATTTAGCGTCTAATGATAAGGAAATACGCGTGGCATGTTTTGCCATAATATCCATACCGACCATAGGTAATAGACATAATACGGGAGAGTTGTGGGTTTGATAATTACCGATTAATAACGTGAAGTCAGCACCTTCAGCCTGCCATTTAGGCAAATCAGGATAGTGATCAAAGCGTGGCGGCATATTTCTTTTATCGTTTGGGAGCACGATCCATAATTGCGCCAAATGGACTTCTTTTTTATCACCGTGACTATCTTCTGAATGGCTAATACCGTGACCTGCGGTCATTAAATTCACTTGTTGAGGTCGAATAACTTGCTGAAAACCTAAACTATCACGATGTAAAATTTCCCCTTCTAGCATCCAAGTAAAGGTTTGCAAGCCGATATGGGGATGTGGCGAAATAGCTAATTTATCGACAGTGTCATTAAAAACGGTAGGGCCTAAATGATCGAGAAAACACCAAGGTCCAATTAAGCGTTGTTTTTTATCAGGTAAAACACGATAAGTTTCAATCCCGCCAACATCACGGGTTTTAGAGGTAATACGTAATGGGGCATTTGCGGTATCAGAGTGTTGATGTTCCATTGTTCACCTACTTTTAATTTATTGCTAAGTCATAAACATGCTTTATTTATTATCTAGTATAGATACTAGACTCTTATCTATTTAATAAGCAAAATATATCACTTAAGCAAAAAATAAGCCTGAAATTTCAGCTTATAAAAGTGAATAATAAGAATGACTTAATTTTTATAAATTTTCTTTTCTACTTGTTTCATTGAAGTTAAGCCAGATTGTAAATCTTCTGGTGTTGCTTCTGAAAAACCGTCTGTGAAAGTTGCTGACAAATATGCATCAACCATCATTTTAGCTTTAAATGGTGTTATTAATAAGCCACCCATTGCCATCATATTACAATTATTAATTATCTTACAAAAACGGGCAGTAGTGACGCTTTCACACACTCCACAATAAACATTTTTATGTTTATTCGCACTGATACTGACTCCCATGCCTGTACCACAAAAAACAAAACCAATATATTCAGGATGTTCAGA
>NZ_MIIZ01000708.1:0-4297 GCF_001743005.1 Shigella sp. FC1967
GTTGTTTTTTAATAAAAATAAAAAAAGGTGAGAATTTATCTAAATTCTTATAATTGATAAAATCATTCACCTTTATATTAACTTAATATATTTTTTAATTATACTCCATCTGAATATTTACAACACTTTTTACATTTCCAGCCTTTACCGTTGATGATGGCTCAGGTGCATATTCTGCATTGAATAAAAGAGGTAAGAACATCTGCAGTAATATTATAAGCAACTGGCTCACCCGCTTTTATGGTTTTATTATATATATCGACTATCTTAAAACCAATGCCTTTGGCAGGATTATTAGTTTCTGTATTTTTTAAAAAACAGTTCTATTACTATCTACTGTTGTGCCTATAAAGGTAATATTTATTGTATTATTTGTAGTTACACTGTAAATTTATTGGTATTCTTTTTGATGTATTTGCACCCGCGTTATAATTATCAAGAGTAATAGATGCAGAAGGGGTAGAAAAGTCACAGGTTGGCTCTAATATTCGTACTTCACTAGATGTTCTTACTGGCACTAAAACATTAAAAGCCTCATCAGCGCCAGGAAGATCGGCTCTTCCTCTTAGCTCCATTTTAAATAATTCAGTCCCTGCTGGAATGATGCCGGCAGTAGGTTTAAATCTAAATACGTTAGCTGTTATTTGATTATTTGCTATCTTATACCATTGCTTAATATTATTTGGATGCCTAATTGAGCCACTATATACACCACCAATATCAGAGTTATCTTTCCCCCCTGTATATGGTAATAAATATTGGTCATTTAGTAATTCTTGTGAAACTCTAGGAGACCATACACCAAACACATTGTAATTTTGCCAATTATCATTAGTCTTAAATTCCCTTATTTCTTTTGATTGAGCAAGTGAACATTTCACGGCTACATTAGCCGATATTCCTTTCGCTGCGTCGCTTGGTTTTATAACTGGCGGTAATCCGACTACATAAAGTGCCTGATCGGATGGTAAAATACTTCCAGAAGGCAATCCATATTCTCGCGCTCCCTCATAGGAGATAGAAGGACTAATGTCACCACAATAAATTTTCCAATCTGCATAGGAGTAAGTACTTACAGAAAATAAAGCAAATGTTAGAATTAATGACTTATATTTCATAATAAAACTCTCTATAATTGGCTAAGCCCAAGTATATGTAACATTAATAATTGATTGTAATGTTCCAGATGAAGTCGGACCGTTTAATTTAATAACCCTAGCAGACAGATTAAATATGACTGTACTATTATTTACATTACCTATTTTTTTATTTATAGAATCACCTGAACGAATTAGCACTGAATTATCCTTGTTTCTAATTTGTACGCCGACATTCGTTGATGTTCCTTTGTTAATAAAATATCTGTTTTGCAACATTATAGTCACCCGAAAAATACAGCCGAAACATTATTTGTTACATTAGGGCAATTAGTCATAGTAATATCAAAATCCACCCAATCTGAATAAGGGTTTAGTTTATAAGTAAAAATATCACCTAAATCGACGACTTTATTTGATGGAATAATAGTACACGGCTTAGCTAATACTTTTCCATAAATCGTGACAACCGAAGTTTTAATTTCTTTAGCATATGTTAATGAAGGCAAGCTGAATAAAAGTAGCATACTAATAATATATTTAGTCATAAAACCTTCTTTATAAGTATTCAAGAACGAAATTTGCAGTTGCTGTAAATTTACCCATTGTAACGGGTAAACGAACAGAGACTAATTCCGCATTTAAATTAATCACATTACTTACACTGGGTTGCAAGTCGACCATTACAGCTCTATTTTTATTAATAGGGATCTGCGTACCGTTAGCATTAGTTATCATAATGGCGACTCCTGTTGCTGCTGCTGGCACACTATCTAATTTTAATAAGTCACGATTAGAAGGATCTTGCTCACCATTAAAACTTAAATATGCCCCTCTCGCAGTTTCTCCACACCGACTTAATACAATATTAAAACTTTTTTTTAGGTCCTCTACGATCTAAATCTAAGAAATTTTTATTTGCATTAGAACCTAAATTAACAGTAAAGTTTTGGCTTCCTATTTCAACTTCACAAGAATTAGACCAAACTTGCCCTTTAATAGTTATTTGCGTTTGTGCTTTAGCAATACTTGATATAAAAGGCAAAAGAAAAATTATCGCTAAAAATATAAAGTGGTTTTTCCAGTTTCATTATTTCACCTTTCATCTTTATTGACATTTGAGCTGAGAAATTAACAATAGACTGGTTTTTCTCAATATTTGATAAGTCATATGTGAAGGAACAGGCTTGGTCTGCTTGGTTGCCCCATTTCACATTAATCATTCCTTTATCATTTAGACCTGCAATATAAGCTTGGCCAGCATCACCAACAAAAGAGGAAATACTTTTATTTTCTATCGTGGCAATAGCACCAAAAGGTACTGGATTTCCTTTATAAGTAATATTAATAAAGGCTTTATACCCCACCTGAGGATCAAAGCTTGCGAGTACTACAGCATCATTATCTGGTACTACGCTGACGATAGCATTTTCAATTTCAACATTTTTAGGTAGCTTAGTAATATCCAACTCTACTCTGTTTACACGATAGTTCGATGCATAAGGAATAAGTGCATAACCACGACTATCCGTTGAAATACCCCGATGTCCCGCAATTGGCGTATTACTCGCACCTGGCGCTTTAACTAAAATTGCCGTTTGATTTAGAGATTGTCCAAAGGTTATACCGTCAGAGTGAATTAAGGCCCCGCCTGACATACTATAATAGAGCTGTGAACTATCTTTATTATAAGAGTAGCCGACATTAGTGATCATTTTAGGTGAAAAATAGCTACCTGAAATACTACTTTGGTATAATGTTCTTTCATTCTTATTATACCCTTGCGATATATTGTAGCTTAATGCGTCATTCTCAAGTAAATTGCCACTTAATGTCATTTGATCGCTCAATGAACCATTTAAGTCAGAAACAAATGAATTACTAATATAACTATTTTTATAAATAGCTGTACTATCTGGTGATAAAAATAGACTCATCGGAACGGACATATTAAATGATAGCATTTGATCATTCTTATCATTCCATACCGTCTTATTATTAGAGTAGTTAGTACTAAAAGAGATCCCATTGTAACTAGTGGAATAACCAACTTGTAATAATGTCTCTTTTTTTAGACGTGTTCCAATATGTTTTATTCTCACCACTTAAATATATTGAACCAAATCCAACTGGCTGAGAGATGTTAATACTTGTTTTACCTTTTATTTTAAAGTTCAAGTCATAATAATAGTTATCATCATTGTCATATTTATCCGAATTCATATATTTATAGTTAGTATCATTAAAATCATAATAACCACTCGTTGAATAGCGATAGCCTGCAAAATGAATATCAGTATCTGTTTTTTCTAAATTCTTTTGATAAGATATTTCAAACTGTTGCCCGTCATGAGAACTGTTATCGGCAAGTTTTGAATGCGCTTGTGTAACAGAAAGGGATACCGCTCCTAACGTACCTAAATTTTTTTGCACTACCTAATGTAAAGCTATTATAATTTTTTGGATAATTGTGTACCACTAAAAAGAGTTAAATCATTCTTTAATCCATAATAGAATTCACCCATTACGAATTTATTTTTTTTCAACTTCAGCGCCTCCATTCCTGACTTCACCAAAATTAATAGCATACTGAAAACCACCTGCACGTTGCATATTGGGTAAAGAAGACCATGGAACCGTAAATGATTGAGTACTACCATCTGCTTCTTTTATTGTTACATATAAATCACCACCTGAGCCCACGGAATTTAAATCATTTATTTCAAAAGGACCCGCAGGCACCGTTTCTTGATAAATTTCATATCCGCTCTGTTTAATAGAAACAACCGCTGTTCCTTTCGCAATACCTCGGACAACAGGCGCAAAATTACGCAGACTATCAGGTAACATAGACTCTTCTGACGTCAGTTTAATCCCTCTAAAACTGACACCATCATATAAGTTTGATGATGTATAAGTATCCCCTATGATTAACCGCGAGCGCCATTGCCCTAAATCACGAGATAAGGTTGTATTAATATGATTGAAATCAGTTTTAGAGCCCTGTTTGCTACTATTATAATTCCATGTTGAATAGTCTCTTAATCTCCACGCACCAATATTTAAACCAGATCTTAAATTTAAATAATGTCGATTTGAAGAGCTACCTTTATAATCATAATTACCACCAGAATAATTATAATTAATGATAGCACTCGTAATCCATACTCCTTTGACTAGGAGGATATATCCTTTTGCTT
>NZ_MIIZ01000709.1:0-19712 GCF_001743005.1 Shigella sp. FC1967
CGTAATAAATCACTTTTCTTTGATGTAAAGCAACTACCACTTTTAAAAAATACGTAGTATCCACATTAACAGTTGGGTTTTATTGCCTACGTTAGAGTGCTTATTTTTTTAACAATCATAACAATAATTATTTCTTTATAAGCTCGTTAGCTTCTGTTTTTTTCTTAAAATATAAATAATCAAGTGAGTAATGTATGAAAAACATCAAAGAGATGGCGTTACTTTCCACTCCCTTATCTCGCCGTCGTTTTGTAAAAACAGGTGCAGCGGGTGGTTTAGCGATAACCGCAGGTGGATTATCACTCCCCTTTCATCAAGCCGTTGCCTCAGAAACACAATCAACAACAGACAGTGAAAAAGTCGTATGGAGTGCCTGTACAGTAAACTGTGGTAGCCGTTGTCCATTACGCATGCACGTTGTTGATGGTGAAATTAAATACGTCGAAACTGACAACACGGGCAATGATGTCTACGAGGAATTACACCAAGTTCGTGCCTGTTTACGTGGTCGTTCGATGCGTCGCCGAGTTTACAATCCAGATCGTTTACGTTACCCAATGAAGCGTGTAGGTCAACGCGGTGAAGGTAAATTTGAACGTATTTCATGGGATGAAGCCTTTGATACTATTTCAGATACCATGAAACGTTTAATCAAAGATTATGGTAATGAATCTATTTATTTAAATTATGGTACAGGCACATTAGGTGGAACCATGACGAAGTCTTGGCCACCAGGTGCAACATTAATTGCTCGTTTAATGAATTGTTGTGGTGGTTATCTTAATCACTATGGCGACTATAGTACGGCACAAATCGCAGCGGGTTTAAATTATACCTATGGTGGTTGGGCGGATGGTAATAGTCCCTCAGATATTGAAAACACTAAACTTGTCGTGATGTTCGGTAATAATCCGGGTGAAACACGTATGAGTGGTGGCGGTGTTACCTATTACGTTGAGCAAGCCCGCGAAAAATCAGATGCTCGCATGATTATCATCGATCCACGTTATACCGATACTGGCGCTGGTCGTGAAGATGAATGGATCCCTATTCGTCCAGGCACAGACGCGGCATTAGTTAATGCATTAGCTTACGTTATGATCAAAGAAGACTTAGTGGATAAGCCTTTCTTAGATAAATATTGTGTGGGTTACGATGAAACCACTATGCCAGAAGGTGCGCCTAAAAATGGTCACTATAAAGCCTATATTCTCGGTAATGGTGCAGATGGTCAGCCCAAAACACCTGAATGGGCAGCACAGATCACCGGTATTCCTGCTTCACGCATTGTTAAATTAGCCCGTGAAATCGCAACAGCAAAACCTGCTTATATTACACAAGGTTGGGGGCCTCAACGTCGTTCTAACGGTGAACTTGCTTCGCGTGCTATCGCGATGCTCTCTATTTTAACAGGTAATGTAGGCATTAACGGCGGTAATACGGGTGCCCGTGAAGGCTCTTACAGCATTCCTTTTGTTCGTATGCCAACTTTCACTAACCCCGTAACCACCAGCATTTCTATGTTTATGTGGACGGATGCTATTTTGCGTGGTCCAGAAATGACAGCAACTCGAGATGGTGTTCGTGGTAAAGATAAACTTGATGTCCCCATCAAAATGGTATGGAACTACGCGGGCAACTGTTTAGTCAACCAACATTCTGAAATCAATCGTACTCATGACATTTTACAAGACGATAAAAAATGCGAAATGATTGTGGTGATCGATAATCATATGACGGCATCTGCTAAATATGCCGATATTCTACTTCCTGATTGCACCGCATCAGAGCAGATGGATTTTTGTATGGATGCATCAGCAGGCAATATGGCTTATGTTATTTTCGCAGATCAGGCGATCAAACCTCGCTTTGAAAGCCGTAATATCTATGAAATGACCAGCGAAATAGCAAAACGTATGGGGGTGGGTGAAAAATTCACTGAAAACCGTACTCAAGAAGAGTGGCTACGTCATCTTTACGAACAATCTCGTCAAAACTTACCTGAATTACCGACTTTTGAGGAATTCCGAGCTCAAGGTATCTTTAAAAAACGCGATCCTGAAGGTCATCACGTCGCTTATCGACAATTCCGTGAAGATCCTGAAAACAACCCATTAACAACACCATCAGGTAAAATTGAGATTTATTCTTCTCAACTTGCTGACATTAAAGCGACATGGGAACTGGCATCTGACGATGTGATTGATCCACTGCCTATCTACTCCGCGGGCTTTGAAAGTTATGGCGATCCTGCAATGGAAAAATACCCATTACAAATGACCGGATTCCACTATAAATCACGCACTCACTCAACTTATGGCAATGTAGATGTCTTAAAAGCTGCTTGCCCACAAGAAATATGGATCAACCCTGTTGATGCGTCTAAACGCGGTATCAAACACGGTGATTTAGTGCGTATTTATAATGATCGTGGTGAAGTTAGAATTAATGCGAAAGTCACACCGCGTATTTTACCGGGCGTTGTGGGTTTAAGTGAAGGGGCTTGGTATAACCCAGATAGCAATCGTATCGATCATGCAGGTAGCATTAACGTGTTAACGACACAACGCCCTTCACCGCTCGCTAAGGGTAATCCTTCTCACAGTAATCTTGTTGAAGTCGTCAAGGCGTAAGGAGTCTGGTTATGTCAACGCAATATGGTTTTTATATTGATTCAAGTCGTTGCACCGGCTGCAAAACCTGTGAACTGGCGTGCAAGGATTTTAAAAATTTATCCCCTGAAGTCAATTTCCGCCGTATCTATGAATATGCTGGTGGCGATTGGACAGAGCAAGATGGTGTTTATACACAAAGCGTATTTGCTTATTACTTATCTATTTCTTGTAACCACTGTGACGATCCTGCTTGTGCCAAAGTTTGTCCAAGTGGTGCGATGCATAAACGAGAAGACGGCTTTGTTGTCGTTAATGAAGATATTTGTATTGGTTGCCGTTATTGTCACATGGCATGTCCTTATGGCGCACCGCAATTTGATGAAGTCAAAGGTCATATGACCAAATGTGATGGTTGCTATGAACGTGTCGCTGAAGGCAAAAAACCTATTTGTGTCGAATCTTGCCCACTGCGTGCATTAGACATGGCACCGATTGAAGAGTTACGTGCCAAATATGGTGATTTAGCTGAAATAGCCCCACTTCCTTCAGCAAAATACACCAAACCCAATATTGTCCTTAAATTAAATGCCAATAGCCGTCCTGTGGGTGATACCACTGGTCATCTGGCAAACCCAGAGGAGGTTTAAAATGGTGGGATTGCATGAATGGCCACTCATGTTTTTTACCGTTATCGGTCAAAGTGTTGCGGGTGCCTTTATTATTATGGGATGCGCTATTCTTTCGGGTAAGCTTCCCGCAGAAATGAACCGAAAAGTACATTACAGCATGTTTGGTCTTTGGGCATTAATGGGAATTGGTTTCTTATTATCCATGATGCATATGGGAACCCCATTACGTGCATTTAATTCATTACTTCGTTTTGGTCACTCATCATTAAGTAATGAAATTGCCAGCGGTTCAATTTTCTTTGCACTAGGGGGTATCTACTGGTTGCTGGCTGTACTGAATAAAATGCCGGCTGCACTAGGCAAGTTATGGGTCGCACTAGTTATGGTATTAGCTGCATTATTTATTACGGCGATCTCTCGTGTGTACCAAATTGATACCGTTCCGACTTGGTATAACAGCTATACCACTTTTAATTTTGTGCTGACAGCCTTTATCTGTGGACCTATTTTAGCGGCACTCTTAATGCGCATTGCAGGCTTTAATTTAAACTGCGTCAGTGCATTACCGTTACTCAGTGTTATCGCCATTGTTGTAAGTGCAATTGTGGCAACATCACAAGGTTTTGAATTAGGTTCTATTCAAACCTCTGTACAAAAAGCGACAGATCTGGTGCCTAACTACGGCACTTTGATGGGCATTAAATTAGTGGCTTTAGTCTTAGGTTTAAGTTGCTGGATTGCCCCACTACTACGTAAAAATAACCCTTCTATTGCTTTGTTAGCATTAGGTTTTATTTTAGTATTTGCGGGCGAGTTTATAGGACGCGGCGTGTTCTATGGTTTACATATGACTGTCGGTATGGCTGTCGTTGGTTAATTAATTTCTCCCGTCTAAACCGCTGTAATAGTTAAAAAGCATACTCTTTTTATCTGTTATAGCGGTTTTTCTTTTATATTGCGGTATCACTCTTTTTTTAATCTTCGTCATTATGTTTAGATAGAAAATCGCATATGGTAAAGACAATAAATCTAAGCGGATTATAAAAATATTATGGAACAACAAGTTATTACTGATATTTCTCTCACTGCCCGTATTCTAGGCGCGGCATTTTATTACGCCCCTACTGAGAAAAGTGACATTGTCGAGCTACTGTCTAGTCAAAAGTGGGTTGAAGAATGGCCTTATGGTAGTGATGAAGAAAAACAACGCATTGCTAGCCTTCTTTCACAAACCACATTATCAGAAGAAACGTTAGCACAGGCATATCAACGTTTATTTGTTGGCCCTTACGCACTGCCTGCGCCACCTTGGGGCTCTGTTTACCTAGATCATGAAAATGTATTATTCGGTAATTCAACATTAGATTTACGTGAATGGATGCTAGAAAATGGTATTGATATTGCGTTAACTCAAAATGAGCCAGAAGATCACTTTGGTTTAATGGTGATGATGGTGGCATGGATTGCAGAAACTCGCCCTGAAAAATTAAAAGAGCTATTAGCAGAACACCTTCTGCCGTGGGCTTATCGTTATTTAGAGAAGTTATCTCTGCAAGGGGCATTCCCTTATTATGAAGGTTTAGCCATGCTGGCAACATTAACACTAAAAAACTGGCAGTCTCTGTTAAATGTAACCCCAGCTGAAAAACAATTGTTTTGTTGATTAATTAACAATATAAAAGTCCTAAAAGTATCTCATTTTATGCTGTGGCTTCAGCGCTCACTTTTAGACTTTTATTTATAGAAAAATTGACCTGTTTAAGCGTGTTTTGACCAACGCTGATAAAGTGCAGGTTTTATTTCATCCTCGTTTTTTATTTGTATAAATTGAAGACCTTCCTGTTGTTCTGGTGGCTTTCTTAATGCGTTGGCGATACTGGCAGTAGAGAGTCCGTAAGGTTCTGCATCCTGATTAGAATAGGCATAAAAAATTTTAGAAATTCCCGCCATACGCATTGCAGCAAGGCACATTGGGCAAGGTTGCCCACTGGCATAAACAACACAATCATCTAATTTTGTTCTTCCTAATACTTTACCAGCTTCTCGTAATGCTAATAATTCAGCATGGGCTGTGGGATCATTTGTCGTTAGTATTTGGTTAACGGCACTTGCAATCACTTTGCCATTATTCACAATGACCGCGCCAAAGGGTCTTCCCCCTACGTTCACATTATCCATTGCAAGCGAGATAGCTTGTTGTATAAATTGATTATCTGACATTATTTTGCCCCCGCTTGTTCAAGTATATTAACAATGTTGGTATAGCCTTTATCTTTCGCTAACGTTAACGGTGTGCGACCAGCGCCATCGGCAAGGTTAACATTAGCGCCACCTTCAATAAGTAAAGTCACAATTTCTTCATATTTTTGGCTACCATCACCTAAAATAATAGCCTCGATCAAAGCCGTCCAACCTAAACGATTAATATGATCAACGTCCACACCAGCATCAATTAATGTCTTTACTGTTTTTACATGACCTCGCTCAGCAGCAGGAATTAATGCTGTTCCACCATAACGATTAACACTTTTAAGCGAGGCACCATGTGATAAAGTTAATTCTAAGATCTCCTGTAATCCTCTAGCCCCCGAATAAAGATAGGGTGAATCATGAATAGCATCACGGGCATTAACATCTGCGCCATGCTCAATCAGATATTTTGCAACTTCAATTTGGTTGGCATGTGTTGCCGCCATTAATGGTGTGCGTAACTTTAGATCTCGCTGTTCAATATCCGCACCTTGTTCTATCTGACGCTTTAATTCAGATAAATTGCCCTCTTGTGCCAGTGTAACTAGGTATGCCTTATCAGAATTTGCCATTGCTTTGACCATGAAGGTAGATGAAATGATTAATAGGCTTAAGAAGTATAAAAACCATTTTGCCTTTAGATAGAGAGTATTCATTCAATATCCCCTAAGTGTGCTAATTTCCATTCATTTAATTAGCAATATTATTTAAACCTAACTTAGATCTAACAAAGGCATGACTTTATTTCAACCAATCAAGGCGTGAATGAATCACCTATCAGCCATTTTTATACTTTTTTTACACTACTCACTTCTCTTTTATCAACATCTTTACAGACCTTTAAGTACGCTTACTCAATCTAAAAAGTAAAAGGATTGTTCTGATGTTGATATTCGGTGCTGTGACGTTAGTTGTTTTGCTCACTGCTTATCTTATCTATGTATTATTTAACGCAGAGGCATTTTAAAAATGGCAACAATGATGTTGATATATCTTGCTGTTTTTCTAATCACATTATTAGTGATGGGGAAAATGCTTGGCTATTATTTAGCCCGCCTTATTGAAGGTGATTTACCTCATTGGGTTACTCAAACCGAACATGTTATTTGGCGTTGTTGTGGTTTTAAACCCGCAGGAAAAGCAATCCAGCCAATGAGCTGGTATCACTATATGCTTGCCCTACTTATTTTTAATTTAATGGGGGCAGTCCTATTATTTGTCATACTACTTAACCAAGGTTATTTACCTTTAAATCCTCAATTTGCCCCTAATATGAATTGGGATTTAGCGCTAAATACAACCATCAGTTTTATTACAAATACGAATTGGCAAGCTTATAGTGGCGAAACTGCGGTCAGTTATTTAAGCCAAATGACAGGACTTGCCGTACAAAACTTCTTATCTGCAACAACGGGGATTGCTGTTGCCTTTGTGCTAATTAGAGCGTTAACACAATCTTCTTGTACTTCAATCGGGAATGCGTGGATTGATATTGGGCGTATTACACTCTATGTCTTACTGCCTTTATCAATTATTTGGTCGCTATTATTTGTCAGCCAAGGCGTTATACAAAACTTTCACCCTGCGGTATTAAGTCAAGGTCTTGATGGGCAACAGCAGTGGTTACCTATGGGACCCGTAGCCTCTCAAGAAGCGATAAAGCTATTGGGAACAAATGGTGGTGGCTATTTTGCTGCAAACTCGGCTCACCCTTACGAAAACCCAACATCATTAAGTAACTTCTTACAGATACTTGCCATATTTCTTATTCCTACCGCCCTATGTTTTGCCTTTGGTCGATTAAGTGGAATACAACGCCAAGGTTATACCTTGCTTTGGACTATGACGTTGATTTTTATTGTCGCTGTTACGGTGATTACTTGGGCTGAATGGCAAGGAAATTCAGAATTTATCTTTGCAGGTACAGATAGCTCGCTGAATATGGAAGGCAAAGAAACACGTTTTGGCATATTAGGTAGCGCTATTTTTATTGCGGTCACAACAGCCGCATCTTGTGGTGCAGTTAATGCTATGCATGACTCATTAACCGCTTTAGGCGGCATGGTGCCAATGTGGTTAATGCAAACAGGAGAAGTAGTCTTTGGCGGTGTAGGTTCAGGGTTTTACGGCATGATCCTCTATGTATTATTAGCGGTATTTATCGCGGGATTAATGGTTGGTCGAGCTCCTGAATACCTTGGTAAAAAGATTGGTGTTGCTGAAATGAAATGGGTAGCCATTGCTATTTTAATTTCTCCAATCGTAATTTTATTAGGTACAAGCCTCGCCTTATTTACTGATGTTGGTCGTGAAGCCATTTTAAATCCAGGTCCTCACGGCTTTAGTGAAGTGTTATATGCCTTTACTTCTGCTGCTAATAATAACGGCAGCGCTTTTGCTGGGCTTGACGCCAGTTCACCGTTTTACAATCTATTATTAGGGCTTGCTATGTTAATTGGTCGCTTTGGTGTCATGTTACCTGTTTTAGCTATTGCGGGCAGTTTAGCCGTGAAAAAACGTCAGCCTGAAAGTTTAGCAACCCTCTCTACCACATCACCCCTCTTTATTTTGTTATTGATCCTCACTGTATTAATGATCGGCGCGTTGACTTTTGTTCCGGCATTAGCACTTGGTCCTATTGCAGAACACTTACAACTGTTTTGGGCTAAATAAGGAAACGTATCATGAAAACAACCCAACTCTTTGACAGAAAAACTGTGATATTGGCTTTCTTTGATGCGATAAAAAAATGTACGCCCCAAGCACAATGGCGTAACCCTGTTATGTTTATCGTTTATGTTGGTGCACTTTTAACTACCGGAATTTGGATTACTTCATGGTTGAATTATCTCCCTGATGATAATCACTTTACTTCACAAGTGATGCTTTGGTTATGGGTGACATTGCTATTTGCCAATTTCGCTGAGTCATTAGCAGAAAGTCGAAGTAAAGCACAAGCGGCTAGCTTACGTGGCGCTAAACAACAATCCAAAGCGACACGTCTACTTCACGCAGAGATTAATGCTCAAAAAGAAACCGTTGACTCTTTCTCATTGCATAAAGGCGATATCGTTTTAGTCAATGCTGGCGAAACGATCCCTTGTGATGGTGAAGTCATTGAAGGTGGTGCCTCAGTTGATGAAAGCGCGATCACGGGTGAGTCAGCACCGGTGATCCGTGAATCAGGTGGTGATTTTTCCTCAGTGACTGGCGGGACTCGAGTATTATCAGATTGGCTGATTATTCGTTGTACTGCTGAAGCCGGTAATTCATTTCTTGATCGAATGATCGGAATGGTAGAAGGCGCAAAGCGTAGAAAGACACCGAATGAAATTGCTTTAACTATCTTATTAACAGCTCTAACACTTATTTTCTTATTGGCTTGCATTACCCTTTATCCATTCAGTGTTTTTGCTGTCGAGTTTCAAGGGCATGGCGATGTGATTTCGGTTGTGACTTTAATTGCTTTATTAGTTTGCCTTATTCCTACTACGATTGGCGGTTTGCTTTCATCAATTGGTGTGGCAGGCATGAGCCGAATGCTTGATGCCAATGTGATTGCAACCAGTGGACGTGCTGTCGAAGCAGCAGGTGATGTTGATGTCCTACTGCTTGATAAAACAGGCACAATTACTCTCGGTAATCGTCAAGCTTCTCGTTTCATTCCTCTTTCTGGGATTAGCGAAAAACAACTTGCTGATGCCGCACAGCTAAGTTCACTTGCAGATGAAACACCTGAAGGTAGAAGCATTGTGATCCTCGCTAAACAACGTTTTAATTTACGCGAACGTGATTTGGCGTCCATTGGTGCTTCATTTATTCCCTTCTCGGCAATGACAAGAATGAGTGGTGTGAATTTAGGAGAGCGTTTGATCCGCAAAGGCTCCGTTGATGCTATTCGTCGCCATATTGAAGTCAGTCACGGCGATTTTCCTGATGAAGTCACCATCATAGTCGAGCAAGTCGCTAGAACAGGTGGAACACCACTGGTGGTCGTTGAAAATCAGAAAGTCTTAGGGGTTGTTGAACTTAAAGATATTGTGAAAGGTGGGATCAAAGAGCGCTTCTCAACTGCGCCAAATGGGCATAAAAACCGTGATGATCACCGGTGATAATCATCTTACAGCGGCCGCTATCGCCGCAGAATCTGGCGTTGATGATTTTCTGGCTGAAGCAACACCTGAGGCAAAATTAGCCTTAATTCGTCAATATCAATCAGAAGGTCGATTAGTCGCCATGACGGGGGATGGTACGAATGATGCGCCTGCATTGGCGCAAGCCGATGTTGCTGTTGCGATGAACTCAGGTACTCAAGCGGCAAAAGAAGCGGGAAACATGGTTGATTTAGACTCAAATCCAACAAAATTAATCGAAGTTGTGCATATTGGTAAACAAATGCTAATGACAAGGGGCGCTTTAACGACATTTAGTATTTCTAACGATATCGCCAAATATTTTGCCATTATACCGGCTGCTTTCGCTGTCACCTACCCACAGCTCAACATGCTTAATGTTATGAACTTACATTCACCCGCATCTGCAATGTTATCCGCCGTTATTTTTAATGCCTTAATTATTGTCTTTTTGATCCCCCTCGCGCTTAAAGGTGTTCATTATCGCCCTGTTTCTGCGCATTCATTATTGCGCCGTAATCTCTCTTTATACGGGATCAGTGGATTATTAGTGCCTTTCATTGGCATTAAAATCATCGATATGATTTTAGCGTTTATTGGGTTTTAAGGAGTTTTATATGCATCTATTTCGTTCATCATTAGTGATGTTATTATTACTCACATTGATAACTGGGCTCGCCTATCCTTTGCTTATTACAGGATTAGCCAACCTTATTTTTCCTTGGCAAGCGAATGGCTCACGGATTTACCAAGACAATAAACTTATTGGCTCTGAACTGATTGGGCAACAATTTACGCGAAATGATTATTTTAAAAGTCGTCCATCAATGACGTCAGAAATGCCTTATAACAGTATGGCATCAGGCGCCAGCCAACTAGCAACATCAAATCCATTACTTCTTAATGAGATAACTAAGCGTGTTCAAGTATGGAAAAAAATAACCCATAATCAACACGTTGTTCCTGTTGATTTAGTGACGGCATCAGGAAGTGGGCTTGATCCTCATATTTCATTACAAGCCGCTTATTATCAAATTGAAAACATTGCATATTCTCGTCAACTCACTAAAAATGAAATTAAGCAATTAATAAAAGACAATACAACATCGCCGCTAATGTCATTTATGGGGAAGCCTGTTGTGAATGTATTTATGCTAAATCAAGCACTTGATAAATTAAGTGCAGAAAAACAGCAAAAAGTGAGTACTCAATAAAATGGAACTCGATCACGATCAGCAATGGCAACGTCCCTCACCCGATGATTTACTCGCTTCAACTCGAACCACAACGCGTGGACGATTAAAAATATTTTTTGGTGCTTGTGCGGGAGTCGGGAAAACTTACGCCATGTTGCAAGAAGCTCAACGTCTCCACCAGCAAGGTATTGATGTACTTGCCGGGGTTGTTGAAACACACCAAAGGCAAGAAACGGCTGCATTACTTCACGGATTACCTTTATTGCCACCACAACGTATTCATCATCATGGTAGAAAGCTTGTCGCGTTTGATTTAGATGCCGCGTTAGCCAGACATCCTGCTGTGATCTTAATGGATGAATTGGCCTTTAGTAATCCTCATAAATGTCGGCATCCTAAGCGCTGGCAAGATGTTGAAGAGCTATTAGATGCGGGTATTGATGTACTTACGACAATAAATGTACAACATATTGAAAGCCTTAATGATATCGTGGGAAGCATTACAGGAATTCGTGTCCAAGAGACGATCCCTGACTATATTTTTGATAGTGCTGATGAAGTGGTTATGGTGGATTTACCGCCTGATGATCTACAACAACGTTTGCACGAAGGTAAAGTATATCTCTCCGGACAAGCAGAACGTGCCATTGAACACTTTTTTCGCAAGGGTAATTTAATCGCACTACGAGAGTTAGCGTTACGCCGTATGGCAGATAGAGTTGATACACAAGTTAAAGAATTTCGAGATAGCCAAGGAACGTCTCCTGTTTGGCATACCACAGATAGTCTGATGGTATGCCTTGGCGCTCACGGCGGTAACGACAAATTAGTTCGTACGGCTGCACGTTATGCTGCCGCCTTTGGTTGCCAATGGCATGCTATTTATGTTGAAACACCTAAACTGCATCAAATAGGAGAACATAAACGCCGAGCAATCTTGCACTCTCTAAAACTGGCACAACATCTAGGTGCGAGAACAGCTATCCTTTCTGATAACCAGGCGGAAAAGGCTGTGATCCGCTACGCCAGAGAGCATAATCTTGGGAAAGTCATTATTGGTCAACGTGCTTACCAAAAATGGCAATGGTTAAAACGCTGGGTGCGGATGCGCTTTGCAGAAAAATTAGCACGCTATGCACCCGATATCCATGTTATCAGTGTTGCGCTCAACGATGATGACATACGTTATAAAACCAAAACAGCACCACTGCAGCCAGAGAAATGGCGACAAGAGATAAAAGGCTATTTTACAGCGATTGTCTCATGTTTAGTGATCACCTTATTTTCTCGCACATTTCTATTAGCGCTAGATAAAGCCAATTTAGTGACACTCTATTTATTGGGGGTTGTATTAATTGCGCTCTTTTTTGGCCGTCGCCCTTCTATTTTTGCCGCATTAATCAACGTTATTAGTTTTGACTTATTTTTTGTACAGCCTCACTTTTCACTCGCTGTACTGGACATGCAGTATTTAATCACTTTTACCGTCATGCTTATTGTAGGCTTAGTCGTCGGTAATTTAACAGCGGGTATGCGTTATCAAACTCGCGTCGCCCGTTACCGAGAACAACGCACTCGCCACTTATTTGAAATGACGAGAGAACTGGGTCGAGCAGTAACGTTACAAGACGTTGTTCGTACTAGCTATCATTTTTTATCCAGTGCATTTGATGCTAAGGTTTGCTTATTACTCCCCAATAAACAAGGCGAATTAATGCCTTTTCATGCGCAAGGCATGGGAGCATTACCTATTGATAATGCAATTGCACGCTGGTGTTGTGATAAAGACCAAATTGCGGGCGCAGGTACAGATACGCTGCCAAGTGTGCCTTACCAACTACACCCGATTACCGCATCTCAACAAGTTTTAGCGATTTTAGCGATCGAGCCAAATAATCTTCGCCAACTGCTTATCCCTGAACAACAGCAATTATTACAAACGTTTAATGGTTTGATTGCGAATGCGCTTGAACGATTACAACAGGCTGAAATTGCAGAACAATCTCGAATTAACATAGAAAGAGAGCAATTAAGAAATGCATTATTAGCTGCACTTTCTCATGATTTAAAAACACCCCTTACAGTGCTTTTTGGACAATCAGAAATTTTACTTCTCGATTTAAGCGCTGAAGGTTCATCCCATACAGAACAAGTTAACCAAATTCGACAGCAAATCCTGACAACTTCACGATTAGTCAATAATTTACTTGATATGGCGCGTATTCAATCTGGCGGTATTCAAGTTAATTTACAATGGAATTCGCTACAAGAAATAACGGGAAGCGCCATTCGTTCACTCTCTTATTTACTTGATAAACATCCATTACAAATTGATATTTCTGCTGAGTTATTGCTTTATTGTGATGGTAATTTAATAGAACGAGTTATCACAAACTTACTTGAAAATGCAGTAAAATATACGTCATCAAGCACAAAGCTAGGGGTAAAAGCCTATATTGAAGCCCCTAAAATTCATGTTGAAGTGTGGGATGAAGGTCATGGGATCCCCACTGAGCAACTACAACTTATTTTTAATAAATTTTCACGCGCAGTAAAAGAATCCGCCATTCCTGGTGTGGGATTAGGTTTAGCAATATGTAGCGCGATTATTCGCTTA
This sequence comes from Shigella sp. FC1967, assembly GCF_001743005.1. Taxonomy (NCBI): domain Bacteria; kingdom Pseudomonadati; phylum Pseudomonadota; class Gammaproteobacteria; order Enterobacterales; family Enterobacteriaceae; genus Shigella; species Shigella sp. FC1967. The sequence continues at coordinate 13,441 of NZ_MIIZ01000709.1, forward strand.
CATGAAGGTGAAATTTGGGCGGAAAACAATAAAAAAAGGTGGAGCAAGTTTTCACTTTGTTCTACCTTTAAAATCACTCCCTGATATTGATGAGATTGAAATAAAACAGTGACTCCATATAACATTTTAATTATTGAAGATGAAAAAGAGATCTTACGTTTTGTTCGGCTTGCATTAGAGAACGAAGGATTTCGTGTTTATGAAGCCAATGAATGCCAACGAGGATTAATTGAAGCCGCATCAAGAAAACCTGATTTAGTGATCCTCGATCTTGGTTTACCTGATAAAGATGGCCTCTGTTTTATTCAAGACTTTCGTCAATGGAGTAGCACACCGGTTATCGTACTTTCAGCACGAGATTCAGAACAAGATAAAGTAAAAGCACTAGATGCTGGAGCGGACGATTATCTGACAAAACCCTTTGGTATTAGTGAACTCCTCGCCAGAGTCAGAGCATCACTACGCCGTTTTGTTAAACAAGAAACACAGAGCTCACAATTTTCTTTTGGTGATATTACAATTGATTGGGTTAATCGTCTTGTTACTCGTCAAAATGAACCTGTTCATTTAACGCCAACAGAATTTCGTTTGCTAAGTGAATTGGTTAATAATAGTGGTAAAGTGCTTACGCAGCGGCATTTAATGCAACATGTCTGGGGGCCTAATTTTGTTGAACATAGCCACTATTTACGCATTTATATGGGACATTTACGCCAAAAACTAGAAGCAGATCCCGCATGTCCAGTGCATTTAATGACCGAAACGGGGATCGGCTATCGATTTATGCCTTAATCTTCTTCATGAGATTATATGATTAAGCCATCGCCGAAATCGTTTTTCTAAAACGTAATAAAGCCAAGGCGAAAAAGACGGAACCAATAATAATCAAGATAATAAATTGTGGCCACACAATTGAGAAGTCAGCACCACGATATAAAATAGCCTGAGCTAAGCTAACAAAGTGCGTAGTTGGCATTGTTTGCATTACATCCTGTACAAACTGAGGCATGCTTTCTCGTGATGTCATCCCTCCTGATAACATATTCAATGGTAACAATACCATAATCATCAATAAACCAAATTGAGGCATTGAACGAGCCATTGTTCCTAAAAAAAATGCCGATTGAGGTTGTCGCAAATAAGCTTAAAGCAACACCACACATAAACAGCAGAACAGAGCCTTCGATAGGAACATGGAGTAAAGATTTCACAACTAATACTAACGACATGACTGATGCCAATAAGACAACCAACCCCATTGACCATATCTTAGAAAGCATAATTTCAAAAGGCGTTACTGGCATAACCAGTAAGTGCTCAATGGTACCATGTTCACGCTCTCGGATTAATGCAGCCCCAGTTAATACTATCGATAACATAGTGATATTATTAATAATTGCCATAACAGAACCAAACCAAGATTGTGTCAGATTCGGGTTAAAACTCATTCTAATTTCCAAATCAACAGGCAGTGGATCATTGGTTCTATTTTTCGCTAAAAAGGTTTTTGCTTCCCCCATGACAATGTTTTGAATATAGCTATTACCTAAGAAAGCTTGGCTCATCCTCGTTGCATCAATATTAACTTGTATTTCAGGTTTTCGACCCGCTAAGAGATCTCGCTGAAAATTAGGTGGAATATCAAGTGCAAAGGTATAAGTACCTCTATCCAATAAACCATCAATTTGCTCAGGCGTAATATCAGCTGGGGGTAAGAAATAAGGCATATAAAAACTATTTACAATACGTGCAGATAGCTGTGATTTGTCCTGATCCGCAACGGCAATCGGTGCGTGATGTAACGAACCAGGTGTAACCGTCGCTGATGAATAAATTGACACCGTAAAGGCAAACACAATTAACGCCAGCATAGCTTTATCACGAGAGAGACTGCGTAGCTCTTTTACGCCTAAATTAAACACATTTTGAATTGTGCGCCACATTTAAGCCTCCTGCTTTTTCAAGAAAAAGACACTCAACCCAATCACAATTGGGATAGTGATAAGCAAAGGAATAAAAGACCAAGGTAAATCAAACAGGTTTAATCCCTTAGAGAATGTCCCTCGTGAGATAGTTAAAAAGTGGGATGTAGGATAAATATGCCCTATCCATTTACCTATACCTTCCAGAGACGAAACAGGATCAATCATTCCTGAAAATTGTGTTGCTGGAATTAAGGTAATAATTGAAGTACCAAAGATGGCCGCAATCTGGCTTTTCATAAAGCAAGAAATAAGCAATCCCATTCCAGTGGCAATCGTAATATAGAGTAATGCACCTAAAGAAAGCGTTAACATACTCCCTTTAAAACTTACTCCAAACACAAAGACCGAAAGCGCACAGAGCATAAAAAAAGTTAAACATACCCAATAAGATATAAGGAAATTGCTTACCTAATAAAAACTCTGCTTTGGTAATAGGTGTAACATAAAGGTTGATAATGGAGCCAAGCTCTTTTTCACGAACAACGCTCAACGCACTTAACATTGCGGGGATCATCATTAATAAAAGAGGAATAACAGCAGGTACAATTGCGGGTAAACTTTTAACATCAGGGTTATAGCGATAGCGAGTTTCGATATCAATGGGTGATAATTTATCAACCACATTTGTTGGCTGACGCATTGCCATATCAAGCATCCATGTTAAATGCATAGCCTGAATATAACCGCGAACAGTTTCAGCCCGATTAGGCATTGCACCATCGATCCAAACACCTATTTTTACAGTATTACCTTTGGCAACATCCCGTGCAAAGTTAGGTGGGATTTCAATCGCCACCGTAATATCACCACTACGTAACCGTTTTTCCAGTTGGTCATAATCTGTGATGGGCGCCTTTTCAATAAAATAACGAGAGCCTGAAAGGTTTTGGCTATATGCCTGACTTAACCCTGTTTGATCTCTATCCATAATACCGAAGCGTAAATTTTCAACATCCAAACTAATGCCGTAACCCATAATAAACATCAGGATCACCGTACCTAACAGCGCTAAAGTAAGACGTACAGGATCTCGGCGTAATTCCATACCTTCACGAATACTATAACTAAATAAACGTCGTAAGCTAAATCTTTGTTTTAACGCTTTTTCCGCACTTTCATGAGTGGATGCTGGAAGTTGTAGGCTTTTTTTCATCAAGTTCAGGTGCTTCTTGCTCACCAGATGCTTTTTTTAAGGTAATCAATAAAAACGGCTTCAAGCGTATCAAATTGGCTATTTTTAACTAAATTTGCAGGTGTATCTGTGACTAATACTTTACCCGCATGCATCAGTGACATTCGGTCACAACGTGCAGCTTCATTCATAAAGTGAGTTGAAATAAAAATAGTGACACCGTCACGTCTTGATAAATCAACCATCAAGTTCCAAAACATATCTCGTGCAATAGGGTCAACCCCTGAAGTCGGCTCATCCAATATCAACATTTCAGGTTTATGGATAACAGCAACGGCGAGCGATAAACGCTGACGAATACCTAATGGCAACCCATCGGGCATCATTTCTTCAACATCAGTTAAATTAAAACGCTCACTCATTTCCTTAACACGTTGAGGAATGTCCTCTTCTGGAATATGAAAAAGCTTGGCATGTAATTCAAGGTTTTGACGTACAGTCAATTCACTATAAAGTGAAAATGCTTGAGACATATAGCCAACACGTCGGCGCGTTTCAATATCTTTAGGATCAACTTCTTGACCAAATAACCAAGCTCGCCCTTCACTCGCCTCAAGTAAACCTGTCAGCATTTTCATGGTGGTCGATTTACCACAACCATTTGATCCTAAGAATCCAAAAATTTCACCTTTAGGAATACGAAAGCTTACATGGTCTACGGCAACAAATTGTCCAAAACGCATGGTTAAATCTTGTGCTTCAATGGCGATAGTATCATCGTCACTTTTATCTCTGGGAGGGATAATCACTTTTTGGTGATCTTTCTTTTTCTCTTCTGGCAATAACTCGATAAAAGCAGCTTCTAATTCATCAGTATGAGTTTGAGCTTTTAATTCATCAGCGTGACCTGTTGCTAATATTTTTCCTGCATCCATAGCAACCAACCAATCAAAACGCTCAGCTTCTTCCATATACGCGGTCGCAACTAATACGCTCATATTTTTTTTGCGCTTACGTATACGATTAATTAACTCCCAAAATTGTGCTCGTGATAATGGGTCAACGCCCGTAGTCGGTTCATCAAGAATGAGTAATTCTGGATCATGAATAAGCGCACAACATAACCCCAGTTTTTGTTTCATTCCTCCTGAAAGTTTACCCGCAGGTCTATCTCGAAATGGCGCTAACCCCGTACTTTCAAGTAAGTCATTTATGCGTTCTACCCGCTCTTGTTTTGATTGCCCAAATAAACGTCCAAAGAAATCAACATTTTCAAAAACAGAAAGTGTGTGATAAAGATTTTTACCTAATCCTTGCGGCATATACGCAATAAGTGGGCAGACGGCTCTTCGGTGTTCAACATCATTCATATCACCGTTTAAAACAATTACTTGTCCTGTTTGGATTTCTCTTGCACCAGAAATAAGAGAGATCAAGCTTGATTTCCCTACACCATCAGGACCAATTAACCCGACCATTTTTCCAGCAGGAATAGCCAATGTCACATCATCAAGCGCTTTGGTATCGCCATAATGTTGGGATACATGAGTCAATTCAATGATATGAGAATGGTTTTGCGTTCTCATTGTTTGACTCATTGCGGTAATTTCACCTCTAAATCAGTTGGCCAAGATTGAGTATTATCTAAACGAATATAAGCACGTCCTGGTAAACCCGTTTTTACATATTCAAGGTGTTTTTCAAGTAATTCAGGTGAAATTCGCGCTCTTACACGGAACATGAGTTTTAATCGTTCATTATCAGTTTCAACGGTTTTGGGTGTAAATTGAGCGACACTCGCAACGTAAGTTGTTTTTGCAGGAATAACAATATGAGGTGCCGCATCTAAAATAATGTGAACTTCACTTCCTAATGCCGCTTTACCCGCCGCTTCTGTTGGTAAAAAGAACGTCATATAGACATCACTGAGATCGACCATATTTAATACACGGCCCCCCGCACCTAAAACTTCACCCGGCTCTGCGACACGATACTGAACTCGACCATTACGTGGTGCTTTTAAAATGCTGTCATCTAATTCTGCTAAAATGCGTCTTTCAGTTGCTGTTGCAGCGTCCACTTTTGTATTAGCTTGAATGATCCCTGCTTTAGCCGATTCTATTGCTGCGATGGTGGCGGTTTCTTGCGCTTTAGCGGCTTCAACGGCTGCTCTTGCCCCTTCTGTTCTAGCAATATCATCATCTAATTGTTGAATAGAAATCGCATTCGTTTTGACTAATGCACGAGAACGATTGAGTCTTTTTTGTGCGGCATCAAGCTCAGCAATACGTTGACGAACAACGGCCTGAGCAGCAAGTTGTTCACTTTTACGTTGCGACAATGCTGATTGTGCAGTCACCACACTACTTTTTGCTTGATTTAATTGCGCTTGAACTTCATGAAGTTGTTCTTTAAGTGTTCGAGTATCCATGTTTGCTAACACTTCACCCGCTTTAACAAAATCACCTTCTTGAACTAAAATAGAATCGATTCTTCCCGGAGTTTTCGTTGAAATATCAATTTCTGTTGCTTCTATTCTCCCATTACTTTGAGCAAATCCTGAAGGAAGTGTTGGTGCCTGAGATTTCCACCAAAAAATTCCCGCGGCAATAATCGCGACGAGAATAATGCTATAAACAAAAAAACGACTCTTTTTTGATTTTTCATATAAATTATTTAACCTTCCTTTAGCCATAAAAGAATACCAAAAATATGTTTATCCGCTGTATGTAAGAAAATAGTTAAATAATGAAGCGTATTAATTTTTTATTTTATCTCTATTTAAAAATAGTTCATTTTTATTGATAAAGCTAACGTACGCACTATAAAAAAAATAAAAAAAACTAAAGGCTAACCTTATGAATTATAAATATTATGTCATTATAATAGAGCCTTAACTCAAATTAATGTAGTACTTTTATCACATAATCGACCATCTATTTTTTGATTATTCAAGGAAACACACAAATTGTATATAGAAACCCCCATTTTTTTCATTACATGAAAAAACCAAATGAAATAATAACAAAGTGTTATCAACATATTAATCAATATAAAAAAACCACTTATTTTTTTTAATAAAAATCAAGCTCAAAAACTGAGTCATGCCCTAATTTAAAATCATTAAAAAATTGTATTTGTTATATCATTTAGTG